>JAUIMD010000531.1 GCA_030433225.1 Bacteroidia bacterium | reverse complement strand
GGGCTCATCGTAGCCCCACCAGGCCCAAATAGGGCGCATTTCTCCAATGGTTTGGTCAAAATC
Source organism: Bacteroidia bacterium (assembly GCA_030433225.1). Taxonomy (GTDB): domain Bacteria; phylum Bacteroidota; class Bacteroidia; order Bacteroidales; family UBA5342; genus JAUIMD01. Next base: position 2,365 of record JAUIMD010000531.1, on the reverse strand, counting down.
CACCCGAATGTTTACGGGCTCACTGTGGGGTTGACCCGTTACCCAAGGTTGTGCAAAGCATCCGAGAAAAAGGGTAAGAAAGAGAAATGGAAAGGTACGCATGGCTGCTGGAATTTATAATTTTAAACTACAACTAAATGTACGGGGTTCACAAGAAAATTCCCAATGGTACCCTAAAACATATCCTACCTAAACAGAAGAACGGTGCATGGAGTACCCTAGGTTGGCGTGTTTTGTGCCCCGGTCCTTAACCTAAACGGCTGGTTTGTGAGGGATGTGTTTCCTGCGGTTTCTGATCAGGCGAAACCGAAAATCGTCAAACAGCAGCCCTCCCAGCAAAATTACCGCGCCAAATAAAAGGGTGTTCAACCCAAAATGCAATCGCGAAAACAGGTAGCCTCCGCTGATTCCTCCCAGAAAAAAGCAGCATACAATGGCCATGCGCAACTTTAAGGTGGAAAAAATGTGCGCACGGTTGGGGTGTGCCTTGGGAAATAACAGTTGGGACAGTTCAATGCCTAAATCGGTAAACAAACCGGTAAGGTGAGTGGTGCGTACAATGGCATTGGATATTTTGGTAACAAACGAATTTTGCAGGCCCATGGCAAATAACAGGCAGCATACCAACACATTGTCCGAAATGTGCGCAGCCCGCATACTCCAAAGCGGCACAAAAAGAAGGATGAAGCTTTCAAGAAGGGTGGGCAAAACGTACACATTCAGCTTTTGGTTTTCCCTGAACTTTTCAATCAGGTAACCCGAAACAAAGGAGCCGGCCAAAAAGGCAAAAATGTACAGAAAATAAACGGTTCCTTTCCACATGTTAAAATGGGCCAGATCGTTGATAAAAAGGGCGAAATGCCCGGTAACATTGGTTGTTAACTGGTGAAATGCCAGAAACCCCGTAACGTTGACCAGTCCGGCCACAAACGACAACAGGGTGGCGATGCGAAGGTTATGTTTCAGGGTTCGGCTTTTGCCTTGATGTCGGAACATGGCAACCTACTCTACAGGTTTGTATTCCAGCAGTATACTTCCTCTTTTAAACACCCTTGTGTGGATGTGCTGCAAGTTCACCCGTTGCTGTATCTGCACCAGCAAAGGTTTGCCATTGGGTATAAAAACGGGATCGATCATCACCTGAAACGTATCAACAAGGCCGGCTTCGGCAAGCTGGCACAGCAGGTGGCCACTGCCCAGCACGGTAAGGTTTTTGGGGGAAGTTTGTTTCAATTGCCGGATACGTTCCATGGCATGGCTTTGAATTAAGGTGGAGGGAGTCCAAGAGGCAGCATGAAGGCTGGAAGAAACGACCACTTTTTGCACCTTGTTCATCCATGCGGCCACCTCGGGGTAGGTAGCATGTGCCGTTTCGCTGGTCCAATACCGGTACATCATGTCATAGGTAGTCCTACCCAACAGCAGGGTGTTGCCGGTTTTTAAACTGTTCAGCGAAAAAGCGGTTTCCTCCTCGCCGTGTGTATGCCAGGTAATGTCCTCTTCGGGCCCTTTATAAAAGCCGTTTAACGATAAAAAGACAAATGCATTTAATGTAGCCATACGTGTGGAAATATCCTTTTTACCTCCCGGAATCGGGTACGCAAAATTCGTATAATTTTTGGAGAATGTAACCTGTTCCCTCCCTTAATTTGAGTAAACATTTTTGTGTTTCGTACATGGATTTTGTCTCTCGCTATGGGAAAGTACCCCACTTGGCAGACACTACTGTTATATGGAATCCGGATAAAAACTGGTGTTGGACCATAAAAAATCCCGCATAGGAACGGTGCCTATACGGGATTTTCATTTTGAGGAATTAATGTTGTTTAGAAACTCAGGTTCCTTTGTTTTCTTTTTCGCTTCCACCAATAAATAAACCCGGTAATGGGCAAACTGGCACAAATTAAACTGACAAAAAAGGCAAGTATTTTTGTGGGTAAACCGGCAATAGCCCCGGTGTGCAAATCATAATTTGCCATTTCGAGTTTTTGTGCAAAACCGGCCTCGTTATACCGGTCGCCCGGGGTACGTAAAGGTTTCAGTGAATATTGATCAAAAAAGTATTCGTTATGGCTGTAAAACTTCCCTTTTTTCTGATAGAAAACCACCTCAATGGCATCGTCGGCATCTTGGGGATATGGGGTTATGTAAATTCTTTGTGGCTCTGGCTCGTTTTGCAGCGCCAGATAAAAGGCACTGTCAAGCGCGGCATACTTACCCGGCAAAGCCTGTTCGGCCCTAAGTGTATCGGAATGTGGGTGCTGGTGCTCGGTTTTAATGTCGCCACCCGAGGTAAGAAAGTAAAAGCCATTGCCAAACCACTCAAAACTCCACACTAAACCGGTAATGGCAAACACCAGGGCAA
>JAUIMD010000530.1 GCA_030433225.1 Bacteroidia bacterium | reverse complement strand
TTCGCTCACCAATTCCTTCCTGCCGTTCCACCAGGTTGTAATAGTTGGCGGCCTGCACAGTGGCAGTAATTACCATATTAATGAAATACACCACCAAATACACCGGAACCAGCCAGGCCATCTTACTCATGCTTTCAAACATGCCTTCGGGGGTATTGGCCTCTACATTTTTAAACATAGAAATTGCCATAATAATGTACGTAGGCAGTGCTACAATAAAGGAGATTCCTGCTACAATTAACGACGATACAAAAAAGAGCAAAAAGGAATTCCACCATTGCCCCTTTATGAGGCTGAAGGATTTACTGAATGCTTTACCAAACCCTTCTTCTTCCACAATTAAAATGGCAAACAGGTGAGAGAAAACCACCCCAAGGTAGATGCCCGGTATTAAGCATAAAATGGCTCCTAAATAGCAGAGGATACCCACCAGCAATCCCCCAAAAAATACGGCTAAAAAGTGTTTTTTAACGTCGGGTAAAACCGTAGCCAGGGTAATGTTCTCAACACCGTTAACATAATGCTTAATGTACGAAAGGCATACAATGTAAAACAAAACCAATGCAATTCCCATAAAGAAGTAGCCTGGCAATAAGGAGGACATGGATTGCCACATTACATATGGCGCATTGGCCGGATCGAGGTCTGTTGCTAACATGCTTTGCATACCTGCAAAACCTTTGGCAGTTATAAATGCACCAATCAGAAAAGGTACAGCCAGAAATAAAATAGACACCTTAAAAATTCCCAATAGGTTGGAACGTACAAACCCGGCCGTTTTTTGAAGCATTTTACCAAGGTCGGCTGCCTCTCTGAAGTTGATTCTTTCCATTGCTTAGATTTTTATGAAGTTTATATGGATAATAGACAAAGTAAAACAGCACAAAGGCTGCGGAAAATGAGATGATAAACAAGGCCGGAACCACTGATACATGCGAATAACGCGTTACGTAGCTTTCCAGAAAACCGGCGACTATAAATACCGGAACCAGGCCTATGATAATTTTTACGCTTTCCCGGGCACCGTTTTGAAAGGATACCACGCGCGAGTATGTACCGGGAAAAAGGAAACTGTTTCCAAGGGCGATGCCCGCACCTCCAGCCACAATAATGGAGGTGATTTCGAGCGTTCCGTGTACCCAAATGGTGGCAAATGATATGAAAAACAGGTTTTTGGCATAAAAGAAATGCTGGAAAGTTCCCAGCATCACACCGTTGTAAAACAGCAAAAAGCCGGCGCCAATAGAAAAGATGATGCCGGCGCCAAATACCAAAAACGAAACCCGGATGTTGTTGCCCGTAATGGCAAAAAACATGCGTGTGGGCGACATGCTTTCGTAAATGCCCAGGGGGTTTCCTTCCTCAATGTTGTTGATGGTTGTGTTAACGTATGCATCCCCCAAAATAAGGCGCACAAAGGTGTCGTCTTTTTGCGACGAAAAAGCCCCGATAATGCAGGAAATAAAAAATACCAGGAAGGAGGCCCGCATGGCTTTGCGGTGTTTATACAGGATGAGCGGCAATTCCTCCACCCAAAAATAGCGCAGGCGTTTGAGGCGTTCTTTTTTAGTTTTAAAAATTCGCAGGTGCGCTTTGCGGGTTAATTGGTTGAGATAGAGGGTGGTTTTACTTTCCGGATAGTTCGACTGGGCATAGGCCAGGTCATCGGTCAGTTGAATGAACAGATCCGACAAAGTATCCGGTGCCACAGATTTTTTATCGGAGAGGATGGCATCCATCTCTTCCCATTTATTTTTATTATTATTGAAGAATAATATTTCCCTCATGAAGTTTGCATAACCAATTCCGAAAACGAATGGCAATTTATATAAATACTAATCAAAACGTACATATTAACTACGAAATTAGCAGCATTGGCTCCAGAATTCTTGCCTATTTAATAGATGGCGGCATAATTATTGGCCTGGTACTGGCTTTTGGTTTTATTTTTGGATTTGAAAATGAGTGGGTGTGGATGCTGGTTATGTTGCCGGTTTTTTTCTACCACCTGATATGTGAGCTTTCTATGAACGGGCAAAGCATTGGTAAACGCTCGGTAAAAATAAAAGTGATGAAACGGGATGGAAGTTCCGCAACTTTTACCAGTTACTTTCTGCGCTTTTTATTGCGCCCCATCGATAGCCTTTATTTTATTGGCCTGGTATTCATTTTTTTTACGGAGAAAGGTCAGCGCCTGGGCGACCTGGCGGCCGGTACCATTATGGTAAAAGTGCAGGAAGACATCACCATTGCCAGCCTTACGGATTCGTTCAACACGGCACAGGAGGATATTCAATACCCCGAGGTAAGCCAGTTGAAAGACCGTGATGTAGAAATTATTAAGCAAGTGCTTACCAACTGGAAAGAACAACCGAACCATGAAAATGTGGAGCTGCTCGCCCAAAAAATTCAAGACCTGTTGGGTGTTCAAACCAATGAGC
>JAUIMD010000529.1 GCA_030433225.1 Bacteroidia bacterium | reverse complement strand
CCGAGAAGAGTATGCCAGAGTACGTGAATGGCTTTACCATTGTTGCACATCCTGATAACCCCGGGTATCCGAACCCCTGGATTCTGCGTAATAAAAGAAGCATGCAAAATGCCGTTTATCCTTACCCGGGATCCAAACCGGTGGAGCTGGCCCCCAACCAACCCTTGGTGCTAAAGTATCGGATTATCCTGCATAATATCCCTGTAAGCGCATTGGATTTGGACAAAGTAGCGGGTGAATATCTCCGTTAATAGTATTTAATGTTAATATTTTGTAAAGAAAATAAACTATTTATTAGTATGTATCCGTACAATTGTGTATTTTTATGGCCGTTAATGGGCATTTAAGACACAAATAAATGCCTAGATATGAACTTAAAAGGAGGTTTCGTTTCAATTTTGAAAGGCAGAACAACAACATAACGAACTCCTTAACCGAATTAAAACATTGCTTATGAAACGTGTATCAACTCTATTTAGCTTACTGATTTTGGTATTGGCCACTGCACTGGCGCAGGAAAGTGAGCCGGAACAAAAACCTTCACTTGACCACGGTACCATACAAAGTCAGTTTGATTATTTAATGAAAGTTTCCACCACCTACCAGGAGTATAAGGTGATTAAAATTGAATCATTCCATAAATTTAAAAATAACATATCCGACTCACTGAATGTGGCGTACAAGAACATGGCCAATGCCGACAAGGAAATTTCAGGTCAAAAAAAGTCCATTAACGCACTACAAACCGAATTGGATCAATTGAAGAAAGACCTGGATTTGGTGAACCGTGAGAAAAACAGCATAGCCCTGTTAGGAATGGGAATGTCGAAAAGTGCATATAAAAGCCTGATGTGGGCCATTGTATTTATCCTGTTAATTTTGGCGGTGGGTGCCTTTTTATTGTTCAAGCGCAGCAATAAGGTAACACGTTCTACTAAAGCCGAATTGGAGGCACTGCAGGAGGAGTTTGAACAACACCGTAAACGCGCCCTGAAACGCGAACAGGAATTAGCAGTTAAATACCATAACGAAATAAATAAGCTGAAGCAAAACCTTATATAGCGAAGATTGGCTTAAAACGTAACGGCTGGGTTAGCATAAAATGAATCAACATTTTTGTTAACCCAGTATTGTTTGTAGCCGTTTCATGCGGGGCGATAACGTTTTGGATTCCTTTTTTATGGCCGCATTTATAATATGGGTTACTACGGCATTAAGCATATGATCTACCTCTGCATGTTGTACCCGTATTACTTTAAACCCTAGTTTTTTTAACTGATGGTCTTTTAACTGATTGCGGGTGTTTTTGAAACTTGCTTTTGCCGAATTAGCCGGGGATTCAACAAACACACACACTTTGTGTATTCCCATGTGAATGTACAAGTCGGGCACTGCCAACAGGTGATCAAAATCAATAGGCAGGGTAGCGCTGTAGGTACCCCCATTGGTTTGGATGCGTCTTTTGGCTTCGGTATGCATCCCAAGTTTTTGTAGCTGAATATAAAGTTTACGGGTGTGCACATGGGGAATGGTATTCACGCATTCGTGGCAGTTTTTCCATTTCTGGCTACAGTTTTCGCACAAACCGGACTGGTTCCAAAACGCACTGATTTTTAGTGCATCGGTTAACGAGCACTGAAAAGTTTCCGCCAGCAATGCGGCTACATTTTTTTTGGGGTGGATGTGTAAAGCGCGTGCAGCACCTCCTTTCAACCGGGTAGGGGAAGGCAAACCGGAGAAACTGGATGTAGCAGCTCCCAAGCGTAAGCCTGAATCATTTATTTGCCTTTTTCTAACCTCCATATTCATAGTTAATTTGTAGGTGGGCATTCACCCTTACCTTAAAACATACGGAATGATTCTTACGACCGGAACACCCATTGTACTCCGAACTTGATGAATCACTTTGTCAAAACAGGTTTTCGTTCAAAACATCCCGGTAAAAGGACTTTGCCAATTCCCGCCCCTTGCCAGAGGAGCCAGTCTAAAGAATTAATTTACACAAAACAGGTTGGCTGAGACAAATATAAAATTAAAATTGTAATAATGTTAATGAATGGTAAAATTAAGTTTCATTTTAAATTATATGTAAAATATAGTGGAATAACGTTACAAAAAAACCGTCATTCTGGGGTGAGCAGCTCTATGGCCGGTTTCCCCAAAATGACGGTTATACCCTGAGAGCGATGTATCATACGCTCTTTATACTTTGTATCGGATCAACCGGTGGTTCCCATAGCGTTGGCAATGGCATTAATACTTCGCAACAAATCAGTAAGCAATTCAGAGGTCACCTCTTTATTGTTGCTTTTTTGTGCTGCGCGCCATTTTTTTAGCAATTCTACCTGCACCTCATGCAAAGGCAGCAAGGCCTGGGCACGTAACTGAGTGGAGAAGTAGTGGTTTTTTCTGCGTGCGGCTATCGGGCTTCCCAATAGTTCAAGC
>JAUIMD010000528.1 GCA_030433225.1 Bacteroidia bacterium | reverse complement strand
TGTGCGTTGCTATTGCATTGGTTTTACCTGAACGGATATGCGGCGTTAAGGTTCAGTGTGCGCTGCACCCGAAAATGTGCCGTACTTTTCCACAATACCGTCCAGGGTTTGCAACAGGTTTTCCAGTTTGTTTTCCCGCAACATTTGTATGCGCAAATCCCTGAATCCGGGCAGGTGGTTAAAGGCTGTAGTGGCAGCCAGGTGCCGTCGCGAATGCAATATACCTTTTTGCTCATCGAGCCATTCCACCGCATCCAGTATTTGTGATTTTAAAATATCCACCTGCTCTTTCAGGCTTAACGGGGGGAGGTGTTTGCCGGTTTCCAGGTAGGTTTTAATTTCTTTAAAAATCCAGGGACGACCAATTGCTCCACGCCCAATCATAACCGCTGCCACCCCATACTTTTTAAAGCCTTCCAACGCTTTTTCAGGAGTGGTAACATCACCATTTCCAATGATGGGAATGCGCATGCGCGGATTGTTGGCCACCTTCGAAATCAGTTCCCAGTCGGCCTTTCCGGTATACATTTGCTCCCGCGTTCGGCCATGTATAGCCAGCGCTTGTATGCCGGTATCTTGCAGGCGTTCTGCTATTTCCACAATATCTTTCGATGATTCGTCCCATCCAACCCGCGTTTTTAGGGTTACCGGCACATTAACGGCTTTTACAACGGCTTCGGCAATGGCAAGCATCTTGGGGATGTCTTGCAGTAAAGCCGCACCTCCGCCTTTATTGGCAATTTTTTTTACCGGGCATCCGCAATTAATGTCAATAATGTCAGGGTTGGCGGTCTCAATAATTCGGGCGGCTTCCACAATTGACTCCACACTTTTACCGTATACCTGTATGGCAGTAGGGCGTTCCCCCGCCGAAATTTCCAGTTTTTTAGCCGTTCGGTTAATGTTTTTCAGCAGGGCGTCGGCCGAAACAAATTCGGAATACACCATGTCTGCACCAAATTTTCGGCAAAGCAACCGAAACGTAGTATCGGTAACATCTTCCATGGGTGAGAGCAGCAAAGGCATTTCTCCTAGATTTAGCTTCCCTATTTTCAAATTTTGTATGGTTTACAGGGCCATAAATGCCGGTTTGTATTTTGTGGTTTCCTTCCATGCATAGAAAAACAGCTTTTATGGCACTAAAATTTCCACAAAGATATGGCTTACAAACCTTATTTCGGCACCAGGTTCTAATTTAAACTCCAGCCCTGATTAGCGCCAAATGAAGTTTCTTTTATGCCTGGTGCCACCCAGCTGTTGGCGAATATTTCCATACGTGCTACAAGCGCAGGGCATTGGGACTCCATTGATTTTTCAGGGGCATTTTCGTACATTTAAAGTTGCTCGCTTAAAAAAACTGCTGCCATGAAACCCTCCAACAAACATTCCTTTTGGGCATTTTTTTGCCACCGTTTACACAAACTTGATCAGCTTTTGCCCCACCTTGCACAGGAAAAACCGGGTAAAATTCATGCCTTTCGTCTCGAAATAAAAAAACTACATGCTCTTTTAGGGATGCTGTCTTTCCGGCACAATTACGAACTGGAAACCGGTGAAATCAAAAACCTGGTTTTGCCTCTTTACAAACTGGCCGGTAAAGTACGTAAAGCCGATCTTCATTTTCAGTTGTTGCAACGGGCGGGGCTGCCACATATACAAGCGTTTATAAAATACTTACAAGAGAAACGTTCCGTGCATATTCATCTTTTAAAGGAAAAGGCGCACCAGTTTATTTACAGTTCTAATTATCCGCTGTCAGAGATTGTTTGCGATATATTGCATCCACACGATGAAGAAGGCTTGCCGATTTGCTATGTGCAAATGTTACAAAATGAGCTGGAATTTATTTTACATGCTGATCATCAGAACCTGGAGGTGGAGGAGTGGCATCTTTTGCGAAAATCCATTAAAAATGTATTGTTTCTATACAAGGTGGACCCCTGTTTTCATGACCTCCTGCACTTTGAGCCGAAATTTATGCACGAATTAAAGTACGTTGCATCGCACATTGGGGTGTATCACGACTGGACGGATTTGTACAACAGCCTGAGCCAATTTCTGCAGGAATTTCCTGAGCTTAATGCCAATGTAAACATGATACGGCTGAAATATAAGGTGAAGGCCGAAATAGAGAGGTGCCTTTCGCCTATGACGGAAAAGAGTTTTTTACTGAGCGCTCAACATTAGGCTTGACTTCGCGTGGCATTATTCCTAATTTGGCCTTATGAACCTTACACGATTCACCGTTTGGCTTGCTCTGGTTACAATCTGTATGGCAGGTATAGCAACGCCTGCCGATACTGCCTTGCAGCGCACCATTAAATATCCTAACCTGGGTATTCGCGTGCAGCAAGGAAAAACATGGGTGCACACCTCAGGGGTACAGCCCTTTGCCAATACATACCCGCTTGGGGTGGAGTTGAATTGTCATTGGCTAATCGTAAATCAATCAG
>JAUIMD010000014.1 GCA_030433225.1 Bacteroidia bacterium | reverse complement strand
GCTTCGTGGAAGGGAATCGATTACATGCGCATTAAACCGGCCAATGTAGCGAATCCCAAAACCCAGGGACAATTGGATCAACGATCCAAATTTGCCCTCGTGTTGAACTTTCTGCAGTCGATGACCGCATTCGTCCGGCTCGGTTTCAAGTTGTATGCAACAAAGAAAACCCAGTTTAACAGTGCCATGTCGTACTTGCTGGGCAATGCAATTACAGGTGCGTATCCGGATTTTACGTTGGATTATTCCAAGGTGCTGGTAAGTAGAGGAAACCTGACCGGAGCTGTGAATGCTTCAGCTGTTTCGGATACCCCAGGTGAAGTGGCGTATGCCTGGGATGATAATTCCGGTTCCGGGAGTGCCGCCGCAACGGATGTGGCACTTTTACTGGCCTACAGTCCGGCCAAAAATATTTCGGTATACCTAACTTCAGGTGCTGTAAGAAGTGATGGGGCTGCCACACTGAACCTGCCGAACGACTTTAGCGGGGACGACGTTGAGGTATTCCTGGGATTTATGTCCGGCGATGCTACCGATGTTGCTAACAGCGTTCATCTGGGTACAGTGACCGTGGCCTAAGGGTTGAGGTGTTTGATTCGGAAACCGCTTCTTTTTGAGGAGCGGTTTTTTTTATTACTATTTTCTTTACAAATGATTGCCTATTATCTATCATTTTGTATGTATCTGGTATGTATCAAATAAAAAAGCAGCTACATTTTATTTGTAACTGCTTATCTTTCAGTGGGCCCACCTGGGCTCGAACCAGGGACCACCTGATTATGAGTCAGGTGCTCTAACCAACTGAGCTATAGGCCCTCATGTTGATTGTATTTTAAATATCCATCAAAATCCCGGAAATATAATTGCGTATGCTTCCGGTGAATTTTTCGGAGTGCAATAGTACAAAATTGTACGTACATCACCAACTATGCCCCCGCATTTTCTCCCAGAATTTATGGATTAATTCTGATCTCGTAGCTAAACGGCATTGCTTTTTTATACACTGCCGATACACCACAATACGTTTCCATCGACATTTTAACGGCCTTTTCTACTTTAACCGCATCCACATCTTTTCCGGTAAACTCGTAGATCACTTTCATTTCGTCGTAGTGTTTCGGATGCTCTTCCGTAACATTGGCTTCTACTTTAATGTTAAGCGAATCAAAATTCACCCGCATTTTTTTCAATATACTGGTCATATCCATTCCGGTACAACCGGCCAGGGCTACCAGCATTAACTTTTTGGGGCGCGGCCCGGTATCGTTTCCTCCTTGTTCGGCGGTGGTATCTATTTTCAGGGTATGACCCTCCAAATCGGTTTCAAACGACATGTTTCCTTTCCAGGCTAAATCTATTTCGTGTTTCATATTTCAGTAGATTTTCCATCCGCTGCAGTACCGGATACCGGTTAATCCAACGGATGTTATTCATATTGTTTTTGCTCTTTAAGCAGCTTTAATGTTTTTTGGGCTGCATTCTGATGGCTTTCTTTTTTCGATTTTCCTTTACCCGAACTGTACAATTCACCGTCAATGCGAATCTGGGAAATAAAAACAGGGATATTCTTCTCTCCCATACGCTCCTCCACCAGTTCAAAAGTAAGTTCTCTTTTTGTTTTCTGACTCCACTCGAGTAAGCGCGATTTAAAGTTCACCTCCTTTTGTGTAAGGCTTTGCAAATCGATAATGCCATTAAAAACCCGTTCTTCAATAAAATGTTTACAACGAATGAATCCCACATCGAGGTACACTGCCCCTACCAGGGCCTCAAACGCATTGCCGTAAATATTGGTGGTATTGTTATTGGTAGTGGATACCAGCACTTTATCCAACCCAATTTTAAGCGCAATTTTATTCAGGTTGGAGCGGTTTACAATCTTACTTCGTACGTTGGTCAAAAATCCCTCCCGTTTATCGGGGAACTGATCGTACAGCATTCCTGCAATGATGGCATCTAAAATGGCATCTCCTAAAAACTCCAGGCGCTCGTTGTTGAGAATGTTCCCTTTTTTATCGCGTACCGACGACGATTTATGCAGCAAGGCCAACTTATACAAGTCGAGGTTACCGGGTTGGAACCCCAACAATTCCTTTAATAAAAGGAAAGACTCTTCCCTGCGTGCAGGAAAGAGTCTTAACCCTTTTAATATTCTAAACAACACTTTTATTCTTCTAATTTTTTCACCACGATTGATGCATTGTGGCCTCCAAATCCAAAAGTATTTGAAAGTGCATAGTTTACAGTTCTCTTTTGTGCTGTACCCAGGGTAAGGTTCAGTTTCGGATCGATATCCGGATCTACAACCTCATGGTTAATGGTTGGCGGCACAATGTCGTTTTTCACCGACAAAACAGCTACCATTGCTTCCATTGCACCAGCGGCACCCAGCAAGTGACCTGTCATTGATTTCGTTGAACTGATGTTCAGTTTGTATGCATGATCGCCAAAAACATATTTGATGGCTTTCAGCTCTGCTACATCACCCAGCGGGGTAGATGTTCCATGCACATTCACATAATCAATTGCCTCCGGAAGTATACCGGCGTCATCAATGGCGTGCTTCATCACGTTTTTGGCACCTAATCCTTCAGGGTGAGGTGCGGTAAGGTGGTGAGCATCAGCGCTCATTCCTCCGCCCACAACTTCGGCATATATTTTAGCACCACGTGCTTTTGCATGCTCATATTCTTCCAACACAAGGCTAACGCCCCCTTCTCCCATTACAAACCCATCTCTGTTTTTACAGAACGGGCGTGATGCGGTGGCAGGGTCGTCGTTACGTGTAGATAAAGCCTGAGCAGCATTAAAACCGCCAATTCCCGATTCGTAAATGGTAGCTTCTGAACCTCCGGCAACAATTGCATTTGCTTTACCTATACGTATATAAGTAAGGGCATCAATTAATGCGTTGGTGGATGAAGCACACGCCGATACTACTCCAAAGTTTGGTCCTCTCAACCCATATTTCATGGAGATATTACCCGGGGCAATATCCGCAATCATTTTAGGAATAAAGAAAGGATTGAAACGAGGAACACCATCGTTACGTTGGGCGTAAGCGACAATTTCGTTTTGAAAAGTAATTAAACCTCCGATACCGGCTCCCCAAATTACACCAATTCGATCTACATCTTCTTTTTCCAAATCAAATCCGGCATCTGCAATAGCCTGATCTGCTGCGATCATCCCAAATTGAGCAAAAAGGTCTAGCTTGCGAAGTTCTTTCCTGTCGAAATAATCTTCAGGAACATAATCTTTAACTTCGCAAGCAAACCGTGTCTTAAAATTGGAGGTATCAAAACGAGTTATTAATCCGGCACCACTTACTCCTTTCAGGAGATTATCCCAGGTCTCGGCGTAGGTTTTGCCAAGTGGGGTAATTGCACCGATACCGGTTACTACAACTCTTTTGAAATCCATGTAATTAAATTAAGTTCTACGTTGTTATTCAGCGTTTTCTTCGATGTACTTTACAGCATCGCCTACAGTACCGATAGTTTCCGCTTGATCGTCTGGAATAGAAATACCAAATTCTTTTTCAAATTCCATGATTAATTCAACAGTGTCTAGAGAATCTGCTCCTAAATCGTTAGTAAAACTTGCTTCTGGAGTAACTTCTGTTTCATCTACTCCCATTTTCTCAACTATAATTGCCTTTACTCTTGATGCAACGTCAGACATAATCTTAAATTTTTAGTTAATAATTAATTTTGATTTTAGCAGTGCAAAGAAATATATTTTTTATCAGATTATTCAAATTTTGAGAAGATAAAATCATACTTTTGAACGTTTTTAAACACTGAAACAGAGAGACCTTTGCTCACAAAACACAGATAATGAAGAAGATAGTATTATTCGCCAGCGGCTCCGGCACCAATGTTGAGAACATTTTCAACTACCTGAACGAACGGGAATCCATCGCTGTTGAAAAAGTGTATTGCAATAATCCTCAGGCATTTGTGATTAAAAGATGTGAGATTTTAGGCATTCCATGCCAGGTGTTTGGCAAAGATGAATTTTATCAGCAAAAAACAGTTTTAAACGACCTTAAGAAAATTGGCCCTGACCTGATTGTTCTGGCCGGATTTTTATGGCTGATACCCACCAACTTAGTGGACGCCTTTCGGGACAAAATTATTAACATACACCCGGCACTGTTACCAAAATTTGGAGGCAAAGGCATGTATGGAATGCATGTGCATACCGCTGTAGTAAAGGAGAAAGAAACAGAAACAGGCATTACCATACATTATGTAAACGAACGGTACGACGAAGGAAACACCATTTTTCAAGCCGCGTGCCCGGTAGCCTCTGACGATACCCCTGAGGAGGTAGCCCAAAAGGTACACCGGCTGGAATATGAACATTTTCCGCGGGTAATTGAGGAACTACTGCGCTAGTTTCAGTGTATATAATGTCAGCTTTCCATTGCTCGCCACTGGCTGTGCAACCTGTTCCCAATCAGGAAAAGCTGCAACCACCTCCCCATAAAACTCGTTTTGAACCAGCATGTAATCGAAAGGCCACTGCAAAGCGGCTTCAATTTCGGCTTGCTTAGGGATTCGAACGCCAAAACATGGGCGGCGCGTGGCATTGCCCGGTACACTGGGGGCATAGCTTCCAATCACCAGCAATGCAGCATCGCCGGCAACCCCCTCTGAATCCAGAAATTGAGCCGCACCTTCAAAGTTACGCGTTGTATTTATGGCAGGCCGGGATGAAAATCCAACGTTATATGCGTATTTCTGCCATAAAAGCGCACTTTGAAACGCTGCCAACACAAATAATGCAACCAGTATTTTTCTAAATGAAGAAGGAATATCGACATACGGAAGCAAAAGAATGAGGGCAATCAAAAATGCCGGAAGAAAGAAATCGTTGAAATAATAATCGTGCGCCCAAAGTTGCCTTCCCATTAAAATGGAGTACATGAGCACTCCGGTAAACAGAATCCCTATATATAATATATATACCTTTTGCTGCTCCGTTAATTTAGTTTGCCTGAAATACTGAAAAACCTTCCACCCTAAAAACAGGGAAATGCCTACGTACAGTACAGGAAAAACGGATTGGCTGTTTCGGGCAATTCCACCCAGCCAAAAGAATACAAAATCCCGCAGGTTTCTCAAGGGCATCAGCTCATTTAAAAACACCGAGCCAAAGGTAGAAGCCAGGTGACGATTGTAGAGGTAGTACCCACCAATCAACCCAAACGCCCCCAACAAGCACAAGCCCAGGCTCCAACTCCAATTCCGTTGCCTGAAACCTGCCAGAAAGTACGTTGCTGCCAATGCTACAATGGGAATAACGAAGGGTAAACGCATAAGTGCCGCCAGGGTAAGCATAAGCATCCCGGCAAATAGTTGCCCGTTTTTGGGGTGATGACGGTATCGGGCAAAAAAATAAAGCCCCACAAAAAACACACTCAACGCATTTTGGGTGGGCATAAAACCATCCATATAGTATGCAAAAGCCGGCTGAAACCGCACCAGGGAAACCACAAATACAGCCCAAACAAACTTACCGGTATGCACTTCAACTGCCTTCATTAAAAAATACAGGCCTATTAAAGAAAGTACCAAGGTATAGCCCCGGTACACCATGGGGCTTGTAGTGTTCAGGCTTTTCATGCCACAAGCCACCAGGTAAGGGTTAACCGGAAAATCGACCGCGGTAATGCCTTGCCATTGTTCTGGGGATAGGTTACCCGGAAACTGAAGATTGAGCTGGTTCACCTGTGGATGAAAGAAGTCCAGCCCGTTATCTATAAACCCCAGCGCCAGAGCATACCAATCGGCGGCAGCCCACAAATGAATGGCAGTTGGCCCCATAAAAAAACTGCGCCAGTGAAACGGGATAAGCGACAGGAGAATACCTGCCATAAAAAGTACTCTTTTATGTTTGGATATGTAGTGCAGCATATATATCAACTCATGCGAAAGCCAAAAATACTAAAAATGCGCCTCCTAACCGATGGTGCGCAACGAAACAAACATGTCGTTAAACAAACCAAATAGTACAATTAATGTTGTACTTTTGATCGCAGATAACAAATACAATAAAAATGAAAAATAACTTTTACGCCGTGCTTTTTGTTTTGCTAACCGGGCTATTACCTCAGTTTTTAATGGCACAAAGCACCATTACAACAAGCGGGCCGGATGCCAATTATTCACAAGAGCAAAAAGACTTTATTAAAGCTAAAACTCAACAAAACCAGCCTACCATTGAGCTTTCGGTTTGGAGCGGATACATGTTTGGAGGAAAATATGACCGTTACGGGTATTATTACAACATAGCCGATGGACAGGATTGGGGAGGTGCACTTAGCGTTGAGTTTGCCTCCAACACATTTGGAGAGTTTACGTACAACTTTTTAGGCACCACGGCCGATTATCGACTGGAAAACACCGTAATATTGCCGGAACTAAAAACCGAAGACATCAACATTAATTATTTTCAGTTGGGAACCCAGCACATTTTTGGACGAAACGAACAGGTGCAGCCTTTTGGACTTGTTTCGCTGGGAATGACCTACTTTAACCGCGATAAGAACGATGATATTTACGCTTTTTCAGGAATGCTTGGAGCCGGTGTTAAAGTATTTTTTACCGACAATATTGGAATTCGACTGCAAGGAAGGTTTATGGTTCCTATGTACTTTAGCGGCATTGGATTTTCCATTGGAACCGGCGGCACAAGTGGTGGCGCCTATTGGGGTGCATACGCCCTGCAAGGCGATTTTTCGGGGGGTATCATTTTCCGGATAAAGTAATACAACAGAAGCAACCTTATAAAAAGAGGCTGACAGGAAACCACACCTGCCAGCCTTTTTTGTTTCCCTAAAAGGGAGTTATTCGTTTTTTATAAGTTCAAGCACCTGTGCAGATTTAGCCTCAATGGCAAGGGTTTGTATCGATTTAACCTGCCCGCCGTTTAAAACATCTTTGGCATAGGAAAACCCTTGTAGCATTTCCTCATAACGAACCGCATTAACTTCCTGTTTTTCCATACTGTTGTTAATAATAACCATCACCGTTTTTTCGGCATTGTACCTGAAATAAACGTACACATTATGTTCAGGCACATATTGCATCATTTTTCCCGTGTGCAACACCGGGTTATTCTTTCGGTAGTACAGTAGTTTTTGAGTGGTTTCAAAAACGTCATTTTCCACCTCTGTCCGTCCCTTTTTTGTAAATGCGTCCCGCTCATCTCCGCTCCAACCACCGGGTATTTCTCTGCGAATATCGTCATCTCCGGCCTGCTTATCGCCCCCCAGCATTACCTCGGTTCCATAATATATTTGTGGAATGCCACGGGTTGTTAATAAATGCGTGAGTGCCAGCTTAAGCTTGTCGGGATTGTGCCCCAGGGCTTCTGCAATTCTATGCGTATCGTGGTTATCAAGGAATACCATAACATTTAAAGGATCAGGATATAGATAATCCATGGCAAAATTATTGTAGAACCGCATCATGCCATGGTCCCACCCCATTTCATCCTCATTAAATGCGGCATGCGAAATTCCCTGCCATGGAAAATCCATTACACTGGGCAGGTAGGAATCGTACCCGTTTGAGTTTTTAGCACCGGTTTGCCAGTAAGCAATTTGAGCCGGTTTGTGCAACCAACATTCCCCTACAATATTAAGGTTAGGGTATTCATGACGGATGGCTTTGGTCCATTCCGCTGCCAGCCATTGGTCTACATAAGGGTAGGTATCCACCCTAATTCCATCCAAATCAGCATATTCCACCCACCAAATGGCATTTTGCTGCAAATACCGTAACAGCAGTGGATTCCCCTGATTCAAATCGGGCATTGTACGGTCAAACCACCCCGTTTCATTGGCCCGCCTATCCACCGCTGCCACATAAGGGTCGTGCCACACCTCTTTTCTGTGGTTCGACTGGGTATATTCTTCGTGCAAGTTAACCCAGTCGGGCGCCGGTAAATCCTGCATCCACCAATGGTTTGACCCAATGTGGTTGGGCACCATATCCTGTATCAGTTTTATCCCTCTCTTTTTGGCCTCAGCGGATAACTTTACGTAATCCTCGTTGGTACCGTAGCGTGGGTCAATTTTATACAGGTTGGTAATGGCGTAGGTGTGGTAGGATACACTGTCCATATTGTCTTCCAATACCGGGGTAGGCCATATGGCGGTTATGCCCAGGTCGGCGAGATAATCCAGTTTATTCATGATTCCCTGCAGGTCTCCCCCGTGCCGGCCATCCTTTTTCCATCGATTTACTTTTTCAAGCGTGTCGTCGGTGGAGTCGTTTTCCGGATTTCCATTTGAGAAACGGTCCGGCATTAAAAGATAAATAACATCCTGAGGGCCAAATCCTTTTCGCTCTGCGCTGCCCACTTTTCTTTGCTTTAACGGGTATGCATGCTGCCCTACTTCTTTCCCGTTTTTTGTAAATGAAAAAATCAGGGTTCCCGGTTTAGCCGTGGCTTGTATGGTTAGAAATAAGAAAAGGTAATTTGTATTTTCGGTTTTTGTAATGCGATTGATTTCCACTCCCTCATAATCAACCTCAACGCTTAGCGCGGCAATGTTGGTACCATGCACCATAACCATAAGTTCTTCACTTTGCATATCGGCCCACCAAAAGGGAGGCTCCACATGTTGAATGGCAACATTGTTGCGGGCTGAGGTGCTTACTGCCAGAGCGGCAAATGCGATAATCAATAATTTATGCATAATAAAAATGTATTTTATGTTTCGTATGGAGAAGCGAAAAGGGATCAAATCACAATTTCACTTCCATATAAAAGTATGGTTAGTGAAGGGCCTTTTTCTATGGATACCAGCACACTGTCTTTGGCTACTTCCACCTTCAAAATCCGGTTTCTGAAGTTCAATTTAAAAGAGAACCACTGCCACCCGTCGGGAAGTTTTGGTGCAAAAGACAACATTCCATTTCGAACGCGCACCCCTCCAAATCCTTGCACAATGGCCATCCAGGTTCCTGCCATACTGGTAATGTGTAATCCTTCATCAACTTCGTGGTTGTAGTCGTCCAAATCCAGTCGGGAGGTGCGCAAAAACAGCTCATACGCTTTATCGTTTCGGCCGATTGAATTGGCCAGAATGCTATGTACACATGGCGATAAAGACGACTCATGCACCGTACGGGGCTCATAAAAGTCAAAATTACGCTGCAACTGCTCTTTTGTAAACTCCTGCTCAAAGAAAAACATGCCCTGCAATACATCGGCCTGCTTTATAAATACGGAACGCAATATCCTATCCCACGACCAATGCTGGTTAATTGGGCGTTCTGAAACCGGAATATCCTTTGCCAGTTGCTGTTCTTTATCCAGGTAGCCATCCTGCTGAAGGAAAATGCCTTGTTTCTTATCCTCAGGGAGGTAGATGTTGGAATAAATTTTATTCCACTCCTGCAATTCCTCCCGTTTAAACCCGGTTTTTTCCTCAATTTCAGACAGACGCAAGGCATCCATTTTCTCCACTTTAGTAAACACCTCGCCGGCAAATTTCAGGCACCACGAAGCTAGGTAGTTGGTATACCAGTTGTTGTTTACATTGTTTTCGTATTCGTTAGGACCGGTAACCCCCAGCATTACATACTGCTGCTTTTGGCCTGAAAAATTAACCCGCTGGGCCCAAAACCGGGCAATGCCAATCAAAACCTCAAGGCCATATTCGGCAAAGTAACGCTCGTCGCCGGTGTAATTTACATAGTCGTAAATGGCGTAGGCAATGGCACCGTTCCGGTGAATCTCTTCAAAGGTAATCTCCCATTCGTTATGGCACTCCTCTCCGTTAATGGTTACCATGGGGTAAAGCGCTGCACCGTTTTTAAACCCGAGTTTACTGGCATTTTCAATGGCCTTACCCAGATGTTTATACCTGTATATCAATAGATTTCGGGTAATTTCAGGTGATGCCGTACCCAGGAAAAAAGGCACACAATACGCTTCGGTATCCCAATAGGTAGTACCACCATACTTTTCTCCGGTAAAGCCTTTTGGACCTACGTTTAGTCGCGGGTCGTCCCCGGTATACGTTTGGTTTAACTGAAAAATGTTAAACCGTATGGCTTGCTGTGCGGCGGGGTCACCCTTTATTACAATGTCACAACCTTCCCAAATTTTTGCCCAAAACCGGATGTGCGCCGCTTTTAATGTCTGGTATCCCTTATTAATGGCTTTGTTGGCCTGAAGCACTGCATTTTCAACCAGTGCTTCTTTTTCATGATTTAATGAGCTGCATACGCCAACGTATTTTTCAAGGGTTAACTTCTCTCCTTTGGCTACATGCCTCGCAAAACTTGATTGTACCTTCACGTCGTTTTGCTGTAAATCAGGGTGAACACCAAGTTCGTTCTCATGCAACAACAAGCGGTTGCGCATGGCATAGCACAGCTGAAAAGCTGTTTTTTTAGTTTCTGCCAAAAGAATGGCATCCTTTTTATTCTCGGTGTGCAGAACATCCCAAAACATTTCGTCGTAGTTTGAGTCTTCGTTACGCACCTTACCATTTAGGTAGGAGGATAAGATTATTTCTCCGCTAAAATTGACCGGTGTAATGGAAAACTGAATGGCGGCCACATCCTTATCCACCATACTCAGGAAACGTTCGGTTTCTACCATAACTTCTTTACCATGGGGGGATACCGCAGTAAAGGTGCGTTTTAAAATACCCTGTTTCATGTTCAAAACGCGCTCAAAGGAGGTGGTTTTCCATTGCGCCAGATCCAACATCTCCCCATCGGCAAAAACATGAATTCCTGTAAAATCAGGTGCATTTAAAATTTTTGCAAAATATTCGGGATATCCGTTTTTCCACCATCCAACACGGGTTTTATCGGGGTAATAAATTCCGGCAATATAGGTGCCCTGCAACGTTTCACCTGAAAAATCTTCCTCAAAATTGGCCCGTTGTCCCATTTTTCCATTCCCCAAACTAAAGATACTTTCTGATCCTTTTTGGTTTTCGGGGTTAAAATGATCTTCTATGATATGCCATTCGTCGATGGCGTATTGTTTTTTCATTGTCCGTTTTCTTTTTATTGTTTGTTGAAAAACTTCATCAAGCCCCAAATCCACCTGAATTAGTGGGGTACATGATTGTTTCTCATTATTGTTTAGGCTGGTAAAATCTTACTCCTCCCGTAATTTTTGGAGCAGCTCATGAGGGGAAAGCTTATTGAACCCCTCAATTACCAGGTTTGCTTTATGCAGGGCACTTTCGCTGCCCACGCCAACACAGTACATTCTTCCGGCGATAGCCGCTTCAATTCCTGCTTCGGCATCTTCAAACACCACGCATTCACGGGGCGATACCTTCAGGGCAGCCGCCCCTTGCAAAAACACCTCAGGGTCGGGCTTGGCTTTCGACACAGCATTTCCATCAATAATGACATCAAAAAAGGAGGTAAGCCCAAGCCGTTCGAGAATTAACGGTGCATTTTTACTGGCAGAACCCAGGGCAATTTTTATACCCATGCCTCGTGTTTCCTTCAAAAAAGCGGTTACTCCGGGTAAAATTTCTGTTTTTTGCAGTGTATAAATATGCTGCAGGTAAAGTTCATTCTTGCGGGTGGCCAGTTTTTCTTTTTCAGTTTGCTCCAAATGCATTTTACCTACTTCAAGCAAAATATCCAAAGAACGCATGCGACTAACCCCTTTTAAACGTTCATTGTCGTGCAGGGTAAATTCAAACCCCAATTGATCGGCAATTTGCTTCCATGCCAAATAATGGTACTTAGCCGTGTCTACAATTACTCCATCTAAATCAAACAGGAAGGCTTTTATTTCTTTCATACTATTCATCATTTGTTTTTACTAAAAATACTGAGCCGGCCGCCAGCACCATGGAAACACCGCACAACACCATCATGTAAATCGCATTGTTTTCAAATAAGCCACGCATTACGGGGCCACCTATCAGGCCCGAAATAATTTGTGGCCCGGCAATGGTAAAATTGAAAATTCCCATGTACACGCCCATTTTATCGGGGGGTAAGGATTGTGATAGAATGGCATAAGGCATTGCCAATATGGAAGCCCAGGCAATGCCAACACCTATCATGGATAAAATGAGCAGGTTGGCGTCGTTAAAATAGTACATGGAGAGGTATCCCACCCCGCCTAAAAACAGTGCTCCTGCATACGTCAGTTTTCTGCCAATTGTTTTAGCTATGCGGGTCATTACCAACGAAAACAGCGCAGCAAATAAGCTATATGCTCCAAACAATATCCCTACCCAATCGGCCGCATCCTGGTACGACGAGGAAGCTGTATCCGCCGGGGAGGTTCCCCAAACATGTTGTGCCACGGCCGGTGTGGTGTATACCCACATCAGGTAAAGAGCAAACCACGAAAAAAATTGAACCACAGCCAATTGCATCATCACTTTGGGCATTTTGGTAAACAGCATTCCAAAATTCTGTAGCTTTTCCATTACCGTTTTTTTCTCAGCCCCTGCTTTCTGCCATTCTTCATAATCAAGTCCGTTTTGAGCGCAATACGTTTCCGGTGGATATTCTTTGGTTCGGAACACGGTCCACAACACAGAAAGGAGCAGGATGCTTCCCCCCACATAGAAACTCCAAATTACCGAAGGTGGCACATTGCCCAAATCGGCCGTATTGGAAATGCCCAATACTTTGGTAAAAACAAAGGGAAGGATAGAACCGATTACCGCTCCGGCATTTATCAAAAAGCTTTGTACTGAATAGCCGAGTGTGCGCTGGTCATCGGGGACCATGTCGGCCACCAGGGCTCTAAAAGGTTGCATGGTAATGTTAAAAGAACCATCCATTAGTGCAAACATGAAGGCCCCAAAAGCGAGGGCTGGCAGAATAGAAACAAGCGCCGAAGAATTGGGCATCAGCCACATGCTTAGCGCTGCCACAAAGGCTCCGCCTAACAGATATGGCCCCCTTCTTCCAAACCTGTTCCAGGTACGGTCACTGGCAGCACCTACTATGGGTTGTACGATAAGCCCCATTACCGGGGCAGCCAACCAAAAAAAGGACAACGAGTGAAGATCGGCACCAAGATTGGATAAAATGCGACTAACATTTGCACTTTGTAAGGCAAAACCTATCTGGATTCCGAGAAAGCCAAAGCTGACGTTCCAGATTTGCCAAAAAGTTAATTTTGGTTTTTTCAGCATCATCGTATGTTTGATATTAAAATTGAATAACCTGACCCGGTTATCCATTTAAAATGTGAGAAGAAAAAGCAATTTTGGCAGGCGGCTGTTTTTGGGGCATGGAAGAA
>JAUIMD010000013.1 GCA_030433225.1 Bacteroidia bacterium | reverse complement strand
TTCCCAGTCCTGTTCAAGTGATTCAAGTTCCACAACCACCTCCACCAACCACTACAACTTTGCCTCCACCACCACCGTTGTAGCCCTGAACAAACCGCACTAACACCCTTGTTGTTAACAAACCTAAAATAGAAGTACGGCGCAATAATCTCCAAAATATAAAGTTTACTTTTTGAGATTAAATATTACTTTTGCAGCACGTATAAAACTGCAAAAAACTTTTAAGCGTATATATTTGCAGCGAATGGCATTAAAACGATTTGTGATCGTAGCGATCATATGTATAATAGCAGGAAATAAAGTGTTTTCACAGTACCGCTTTGAAATTGGCGGTCATGCAGGAGGCACTTTTTATATGGGCGAAGCAAACCCCACCACCTTGTTTAGTGAGGTAAACCCCATGTATGGAGCAATGGTAAGGTACAACGCCAATTACCGTTACGCTATTAAAGCCAACGTTTTTAAAGGTTCCATTTCGGGCAATATAGCCGCCGACAATCCAAACATACCCGGACTGGATAACGACCTATCGTTTCAAACGGATTATTTGGATATGGGGGTAAACCTGGAGTACAACTTCTTTCCGTATACACGGCAGGACGAACCCAGAGCCTCGGCCCTGAGCCCCTATATATTTGCCGGTGCAGGTTTTACGTATATCCCATCGGGCAACATGCTGTTTAACTTTCCCTTTGGGCTGGGTGTAAAATACATGATAACAGAACGAATGAACATAGGAGCTGAGCTGGGCATGCGAAAACTGTTTGCCGATAACGTTGAAAACAACAGCGACATTGACGACCCATCCAACAGTAACAAGTCGAGATTTGTAAACAACGATTATTACTCCAATTTCAGTTTTTTCATCACCTTTTCTCTGTCCAACAGAACCTGGCATTGCAAAAACCTGTAGACTTAGCTTCATCGCACATATGACATTACTTGAACAAATAGACACCAACAGGCTACCCAACCACATTGCCATTATTATGGATGGAAATGGCAGGTGGGCCAAGCAACGGGGCAGTGGTCGCATTTTTGGCCATCAGCACGGGGTGGATTCGGTTAAGGCTGTAACCGAAGGATGTGCAGAGCTGGGTGTGAAATACCTGACGTTGTATGCCTTTTCTACCGAAAACTGGCAGCGTCCGCAGGAAGAAGTTAACGCCCTTATGGAGCTTTTACTTATTTCGCTGGAAGAAGAACTTCCTACCCTGATGGAAAACAACATCCGGCTACTTTCTATCGGGCAGCTGGAACGCCTTCCCGAACATTTACAGGTGAAAATGAAATCGTGTCAGGACAAAACCGCAGGCAATACCGGGCTATCCCTGGTGCTGGCCCTCAGCTACTCATCGCGCTGGGAAATTGCCAACGCCGCGCGCGACATTGCCGCCGAAGTAGCCGCTGGCAAAATCACCGAAAAAGACATTACACCCGAATATTTCGAGCAACATTTAACCACCGCACATATCCCTGATCCGGAATTGATGATACGTACTAGCGGAGAACTACGCATCAGCAATTTCCTGTTATGGCAGCTTGCATATACCGAACTCTATTTCTCAGAATTGAACTGGCCCGACTTTCGAAAAGAAGAATTGTACAAAGCCATTGTTGAATTTCAGGGAAGAGAACGACGATTTGGAAAAATTAGCGAGCAGCTTGAGAAGAACGAATAAACAACTTTAACATGTTGAAAAAACTAGTCTTTACTTTTTTATCGGTTCTACTTGTATATTCTGGCGTATATGGCCAAACCAATGCCATTTCAGGAGATACCGACAGCCCCGAAATTTATTACTCCGCACCACGTAAATACACCATTGGAGGCATCACAGTCGATGGAATTGAACACTACCAGGAAGACCTGTTAATTGGCCTTTCGGGCCTGAAAGTAGGGCAGGAAATCACCGTTCCGGGCGACGAAATTAAACAATCGATACGCAAGTTCTGGCGGCAGGGGCTGTTCTCAGACGTAACCGTAAAGGCCGAAAAAATTGAGGGAGGAAAAATTTACCTTGCCATTACCCTGAAGGAGTTACCACGCCTGTCAAAAATCAACTATTTCGGGTTAAAGAAAAATGAGGTTTCCGACCTGGAAGAAAAAATACAAATGATGAACGGCGCACAGGTAACCCTAAACCTGCTGAACAACGCCGAAAAAGTAATTAAAGCCCACTTCTACGAAAAAGGCTTTCACAACGTAGAAGTAGACATCTACCAAAAAGACGACATTTCCGGTGAAAACAATGTGATTGTAGACATCCATGTAGATAAAAAAGAAAAGGTGAAGGTGGCCAACCTCATTATTGACGGAAACGATGTAATGGAGTACAGCAAAATAAACAAGGCCATGAAAAAAACCAACGAAAAGGGCCGCATCGTTAATTTCTTCCGCACCAAAAAATTTATAGTGGAAGAATATGAAAACGACAAAAAAACACTGATCGATAAATACAACGAAAAAGGGTATCGCGATGCGATTATTGTTACCGACAGCATTTTCCCGGGAGAAGAAGAAAACACCGTAAACGTATACCTGAAAATAGAAGAAGGAGAGAAATACTATTTCAGAAACCTGAGTTGGGTGGGAAATACGCAGTTTACTTCCAACTACCTGAGTCAGAAATTGCGCATCCAAAAAGGCGATGTGTACAACCAAAAATTACTGACCGAACGCCTGCAAACCGATGACGATGCGGTAAGTAATTTATACCTGGATAACGGGTACCTCTTTTTTAACCTGATGCCGGTTGAAGTAGGTGCTTCCAACGACTCCATTGACCTGGAATTTAGAATTAGTGAAGGCCAGCAGGCCACCATAAACAATGTGATAATAAACGGGAACACCAAAACCAACGAGCATGTGGTGCGCCGCGAATTGCGGACCAAACCCGGACAGTTGTTTAACAAATCGGAGTTGATTCGTTCGGTGCGCGAACTGGCTCAATTGGGGCACTTTAACCCCGAAGCCATTGAGCCCGTACCCCAACCCAACCAGGAAGACGGAACCGTGGATATTGTTTTTAACCTGGAAGAACGCCCCAACGATCAGGTGGAACTTTCCGGAGGATGGGGAGCCGGTATGTTTGTTGGAACCCTCGGGTTATCGTTCAACAACTTCTCCGTTCGCAACATCTTTAATAAAGAATCATATTCGCCCCTCCCCTCTGGTGATGGCCAATCATTATCCTTAAGGGCACAAACCAACGGACGCTATTACCAATCGTACAGCGCCTCGTTTAATGAGCCCTGGCTGGGAGGCAAACGCCCTAACTCACTCTCCGTTTCGGTGTACCACTCCATACAAACGGCAGTAAGTAACAATTACGGGTATTACAACAACTACAACTCCTATTACAATTACGGCAACAACAACAGCTACAACACCGTTACCTCGCGCGATATTGACCTGAACAAGTCGATGAAAGTAACGGGGATGTCTATTGGTTTTGGAAAGCGCCTGTCGTGGCCCGATGATTATTTTACTTTGTACAACGAACTGTCGTTGCAACGCTATTCGCTTAACAACTGGTACTTTATTGCCTTTGACAACGGGCAATCCAACAACCTTAGTTTGCGCACTACCATTACCCGAAACTCCATTGACAACCCGATTTATACACGTACAGGATCATCTTTTTCGGTATCGTTACAGCTAACGCCTCCGTACTCTCTTTTCAGAGATGATAACGAATATGTGTTAACCGATCCGCAATTGCATTACCAGTGGATAGAATACCACAAATGGAACTTTAAAGCCGCAACCTTTACCCCGCTTACCCGTAACGGCAACCTGGTGCTTATGGCACGCGCCGAATATGGTTTTCTGGGGTATTACGACGAACGCTTTTTATCGCCGTTTGAAAAATTCCGTGTGGGGGGAGATGGCATGTCGGGGTACAACCTGTACGGAAGCGAAACCATTGGTTTGCGTGGATACGATAACGGCTCCCTTACACCCTACGATGCCAACAGCAACGAACAGGGAAACATGTACACCCGCTTAACCATGGAGCTGCGTTATCCGCTTATGCTGGAGGCCTCATCAACCATTTACGGCCTGGCATTTTTAGAGGCTGGAAACGCCTGGGCCAAGTTTGAAGACTTTAATCCTTTTAGCGTAAAACGGGCTGCCGGTATGGGCGTTCGCATCTTCCTGCCTATGTTTGGAATGATGGGGGTTGACTGGGGGTATGGGTTTGATCCGAACAACACCAATGGCAACATTGGCGGAAGCAATTTCCACTTCGTAATCGGGCAGCAATTTTAATTTGGCAAGAAATTTGTATTTACTCCAACCGCCTGACCCATCCCAACGAATTACTTCTGTGGGCACGTCAGAACAAACCAATGGAGAATATCAATTTTAAAACACATGATTATGAAAAAGATTTTAGCAGGCTTGGTAGCAGTTTTTGCCATTTCTGTGGCTGCTACTGCACAGAAATACGCGTTTATTGACACAGAATACCTGATGGAAAATATACCGGCATACGAGTCGGCTCAGGACCAACTGGACATGGCCTCGAAAAAATGGCAGGAAGAAGTGGAAGGCCTGCTGACCCAGGTAGAGAACATGTATAAGAAATACCAACAGGAAATGGTGCTGCTTTCCAACGAACTTAAGGTACAGCGGGAAGAAGAAATTGTAAAAAAGGAAAAAGAAGCCCGCGAATTGCGACAAAAATATTTTGGACCGGAAGGGGAGCTGTTTAAAAAACGGCAAAGCCTTATTCGCCCCATACAGGACGAAATATTTAACGCAGTAAAAGAAGTGGCCGACGAAAACGGGTATGCCGTTATTTTTGATAAGGCACAAAATCCAAACATCATTTATTCCAACTCAAAGTTTGATGTGAGTGACGATGTGCTCGAGAAAATGGGCTACCTCCGATAATCCCCCTCCCTGGTACAGGGAAAACAATAAGGAGACAGATGCAGTAAAAAGCATGAATTTCATCTGCTTAAGGAAAAAGTATAACGGTTTGAAATTATTTTTTACATTTGCATCCTTTCAAGAAATAAACAACATTTATATATGAACACAAGATTGAAATACGCACTGATAAGCACCTTTTTACTGGTGTTGACCATGACCAACCTCAGTTCTGCTGTGGCACAGACCCTTAAATTTGGTCACATTAATTCGCAAGAACTTTTGGCTAACCTGCCCGAACGTACAAAAGCAGAGCAAGACCTGCAAAAGCACGCCACCTTATTAGAGAATCAGCAAAAAACCATGAGCGATGAGCTGAATAAAAAATACACCGAATACCTGCAGGAAAAAGAACAATTATCGGATTTGGTACGTGCCACCCGCGAAAAAGAATTGCAGGATTTGCAACAACGTATCGCTATTTTCAACCAACAGGCGATGAAAGAGCTGGAAGAAAAAGAGCAGGCGCTCATCAGCCCTATTATTGAAAAAGTAACCACTGCCATTAAAGAAGTAGGTAAAGAAAATAACTTCACCTATATTTTTGACTTGGCCACCCGCTCGGTAGTGTACCACAGCGAGCAAAGCGAAGACGTAACTGCGCTGGTAAAAAAGAAACTCGGAATTTTATAATTCCCTGGTTTTAATAAAACAACAAAGCCGATCGCTGCAAAAGGGATCGGCTTTGTTGTTTTAGCATGTTACAGCCTATTTGCAGGCACTTAAATCAATGTAGGTACTTACGGGGTAATGATCCGAAAAATCGACCTTATGCCGCTCATAACCGTACGATTTAAGGCACGATGAATACAGGATATAGTCGATGCGAAAGGATGGATAATTGCCGTTGTAAGTAGCCCCCAGTCCCGACCCGTTTTCAACAAAAGCATCGGTCAGCCCTTTCTTTAATTTGCGGTAGGTATAGGTGCCCGGTGTATCGTTAAAATCACCGGTTAAAACGATGGGAAACGGGCATTCATCCATGTATTCTTTCAGGCGCTGTACCTGCCTTCCCCGGTAATGTGCTCCCCTCCCAATGGATTTTACAATGTGTTTCATGGTGGAAGTCAACTCTGCCTGATCCTTCACACTTAACTCATCGTAAAGGCTGTTTTGGATTGGCGAAAGCCGAAAGGAGTTCAGGTGCACCGTTACCACCCGTATGGTTTTACCGTTAACATCAATGTCGGCAAACAGGGCATGCTCCGAACGCCCTTCACCCACCTCATAAACGCCTTTTCGCAAAATGGGATATTTGGAGAAAATAAAGCTTCCCATGCGAGAGCTTTTGCGCACCCATGGAAAATAGTTGGCTTTGTAAGGATAGGCTTTCAGCGTATTAAACAGCGAATCTTCATTAAAACTTACTCGTCTTGAATTGTAAGGAAGCGATACCTCTTGCAGGCAAATAATGTCCGGGAAAGTGCCGTTGACATACGCCAACAGGTTTCGTGCATTTTTGGAATAATCGCGGGTAAACGAAAATCCACCCACATTATACGTGAGTACCTTTAAGGTACCCGGGGGAGCCAACTCCTGCTTTGAGAAGCGAAGCGGAATGGTATCTTTTAAGGTGTTGTACCCAATGGCCAGCGCTACCAGGCTAAATACAAAAAACCAGCGTTTACGGTATATCCAGAAAAAAATAAACCCGAGATTGAGTAAAACGAGTACCGGGTATCCCAACCCGAAATAATAAATAACCACGCCAATTTTATAAGCAGGATTCACCAACCCGCTTAAATAACTGAGCAACAAGGCCACAATTAAACTGGCATTTATGCTAAGCATGATTACTCGAAAAAACTTCATCATAGGCAGTGGCTTGTGTGGCAATGCAGTTTATTTGCCTGCATCAAATAACCTTCTTTTTTCTTCGGCAGTCAGGCTTTCGTAGCCCGAGGCTTTTATCTTATCCAAAACCTCATCTACCTTTTTTTGTTCAGCGGCTTTTTCATTGCGGTACTCCTGCTCGTTTACCGGGCGGCGCCATTTTACCTTCATATTTCGTTTTTTAGGGGCAAACAGCCCTGTCACCCCATCGGCTACGCGGTTTACCCAACGGGTAATGTCTATATTTTTGCGCAATAGGGCAATAAAAAAATAGCCGGCTAATGCACCCCCCAGGTGGGCAATGTGCCCCCCTGCATTAGTACCGGTCATGCTGTAAAGGTCAATTAAAATAGCGACCAGGCCCACGTACAACAACTTTACACGACCAATAAACATGAGCTGTATTTCCATATCGGGCGCACCAAAAGCCGCAGCAGCAATAATGGCAATAACCGAAGCTGAAGCGCCCAACAAAATGGAATCACTCACCTGGTCGGCAAATAAGGGAAAAACATTGTAAAACAGGATGTAAATTAAAGCGCCTCCAATTCCACCAATAACATACACGCCCAGAAGCTGTTTAGAATCGAAGATCTGCATAAAAAGCTTTCCAAACCAGAACAGCATCCACATGTTGATAAGCAGGTGTAAAAAGCCAAAATGACTGAACATGTACGTAAAAACCGTCCATGGCTTCAGCAGTAGCTCGGATGGCAGTGCAGGAATAGATACCCACGGAAGCACCAGGCTGCCCTCTCCCGGCGAAATACCGGTTAGTTGCAGCACCACACTCACAAGGCGCAACAACACAAATACGGCTACGTTAGCGTAAATAAGCCGGGTAACGATACTCCCGTTTACAAAGGATTGCTTTATTTCCTGTGATATATTCATTTAAAAGGTATTTCTGTTTTTGTTCCAGTACCGGATGAGAAAGTAGCCAAAGAGCATCCCGCCCAGGTGAGCAAAGTGGGCTACATTATCTCCCGGGCGGTTTGCCACTCCACTAAACAGCTCAATGGCACCATAAATCATCACAAAATATTTGGCTTTTATGGGGAAGGCGAAATACACGTAAATCATGGAATTGGGAAAGGTCATTCCATAGGCCAACAGGACTCCAAATACAGATCCGGAAGCACCTACTATTGCCCCATTTATAAGCCCATTAAGTTTTCCGTAGTAAGGGTCTTTGTAATTCATTCCTTGTTTAGCCACTTCCACTCCTTCATTCATTATAATTGACCAAGTTTCACTACTTGGCTCAGGAATAAAATAAGTAAGTTGTATGTAATAAACTAAAAACTGGATTACTGCAGCACCCAATCCGGTTACCATGTAAAAGATTAAGAATCGTTTTGGGCCCCACACTTTTTCTAAAACATTGCCAAACATCCAAAGCGCAAACATATTAAAAAACAAGTGCATAAAACTTCCATGCATAAACATGTATGAGACCAATTGATGAGGCCTGAACAAGGGGGACAAGGGGTAATGTAAACCAAGGAAATGGGTAATTCCAATGCCTTGCTTTTCTAACGCAATAGTGGCCAAAAAGAAAAGCGCATTGATAATGATTAAATTTTTAATGACCGGTGGCAGCGATAAAAATCGCAGAGGACCTATATTACTCATAAGCTTTTTGTGTTTTAACCGGGCTTGAATGCGTTTGTAAATTTCTGTTAGCATGGCATTTCTCCATGACCGTTTCTAACCTAAATTGGTGTTATTTTTTTGAAGGAATACATTGGCTCCCTCATTGCTTTTTCAAACAACGCATTTTGGCGGATGTTTTTGTTATCGGTATTAAAATTAGCTAAATCGTTGAATCAGGTCTTCGTTACTCAAAATGGATACCACAATTTTTCCATCGGGAGTAAACGAGGGCGATTTGCAGGCAAACAACTGATCTACAATATCCTGCATCTCCTGGTTATTCATAGCCTTGCCGTAACCAATGGCAGAATACCCCGCCAGAGAAGCTGCCATTTTTTCATGCAACACATTTTTTACCAGGTCTTTGCTTTGTCCGGCAATGCTTACCATGCTTTGCAGCACGTCGGTTGCCACGTTGCTAACCAGCAAGTCTCCCGGTACGGCGTGTACTTCAAATTCTCCATCGCTGCCTTTTTTTACGTCGAAGCCCAGGGCATTCAACTCCTCCGAAATTTCTTCCACCAGGTATTTATCTTCGCTATCGAGGTTTAGAATCTCCGGGAAAAGCAGCTTTTGCGAAAGCCCTATACGGGTTTCAAGATTGTGCAGGTAACGTTCGTACAAAATACGCACATGCGCCCTGCGCTGGTCAATCATCATGAGGCCCGATTTTACATTGGTAAGAATGTAGCGGTTTTTCACTTGAAAAAACTGGTCGGACACCAAATCCTCTTCCTTAAAAATGGAAGCTTTGGTTTCCGATTCCGGTTTCCCTCCAATGCGCGAGGCCATTTCCACGGTGGAGGCGGCCGGTTTATCTTTTGGTTTGGTATAAAAATCTTCCCAGCCTTTTATAGGTTTAGAGGTCGATTCAAATCCATGCTGTGGTTTAAAAGGATTGTAATGCTGGTCCACATGTACGGTTGGCATTTTCACTTCTCCCCCGCTTTGGGGCACCGGAATATCCAGGTTGCCTTCCTGGTCGAAATCGATGGAAGGCACCACGTTAAATTTCCCGAGTGCCTCTTTTACCGATGCCATTAAAATGGGCCAGATCGCCTGCTCATTTTCAAACTTAATTTCCGTTTTTGTAGGGTGGATATTCACATCCAGTTCATCCGGATTCACCGAAAAGTAAATAAAGTAAGATGGTACGGTTTCGGGAGGTAACAAATTGCTGTAGGCATCCATAATGGCCCGGTGAAAATAAGGGTGCCGCATGTACCGGTTGTTGGCAAAAAAATACTGCTCGCCCGAGCGTTTCCGGGCAAACTCCGGTTTACCAATGTAGCCCTTCAGTTTTACCACCGGGGTATCAACCTGTATATCAAAAATGCGCGAGCCCGAAACTTTCCCAACTACCCCGGTTATGCGGTTTTTGAGGTTCCCTCCCGGTAAATCGTATACAATTTCTCCGTTGTGAATCAATACCAGTTTAAGCTCAGGAGCCACCAGGGCAATGCGCGTAAATTCGCTCACAATGTGCTTGAATTCGGTGGTATTGGCTTTTAAAAATTTGCGGCGTGCAGGAATGTTGTAAAAGAGGTTGTTTACCGTAAAAGTACTCCCCTGTGCACAGGCCACAGGCTCCTGACACTCCACATGCGAGCCGTTTATTTGAATGCGGGTACCAATGTCCCCATTGCGGGTACAGGTTTTCAGTTCCACCTGGGCCACGGCAGCAATAGAGGCCAGTGCTTCTCCCCGAAACCCTTTGGTAGAAATGGAAAACAAATCTTCCGCTTTCGCAATTTTGGAGGTAGCATGCCGTTCAAAGGCCATGCGGGCATCGGTTTCCGACATGCCTTGCCCGTCGTCTATAATCTGTATGGAAGCCCTGCCCGCCTCCTTTATGAGCACTTTTATGGTACTTGCTCCTGCATCAATGGCGTTTTCCATCAGCTCCTTTACAACCGAAGCGGGGCGTTGAATCACCTCACCGGCCGCAATTTGATTGGCAACAGCATCAGGCAGGAGTTTAATAATATCCGGCATTCAGATCTTTTCTAATAAAATTTATTTGGATAAAAGGGTGGCCAGCATATCTCCGCCCGATTGCATAATCAGGTAGCCCAGCAAAAGCAGAAAGGCCACAATCCCCAACAAGCGGAAGTTGGATTTTTTACGCTGATCCTGGCCATATTCCAACGATGAATTGATGCGGTGCTTTTTAAACTGTCCCTTTAAACTGGGTTTGAATTCTTTATCGGAAACGCCTTTTTTCTCGTATTCGGCTTTGCGTTTTAGATTCTCCAGTTCCTCTTTGGCCTCATCGTAATAAATGGGCACATGGTTAAAACGGTTAGGTTTTGGCGTACGAAAGAAAAACAATCCCATGACGTAAAATTTTGAATTACAAAAATACAAATGCTTTTATATAAACGCTGAATTTTGGCTATAAATTGCCTTCTTCCGTTGTGATGGAATCGTTCACCTCCTCCATTTGGAGCACCCGGTTGCGCATTAAGATTTGTCGCTCCTGTACCCGCCGCGACACCTTGTTTTTTCCTTTTTTAGATTTAAAAATTTCAGACAAGCCGCCGAAAGATGCGGTGGAAACGCCTACGGTTGGAAAATACGTTTTATCGGTTTGCATGGCCTTATTTCGGATTTCAAAGCGCGTAGCCTCCGTCGCATCCATGGGCACTTTTCCATAATCGAGGTTCAGTAAAGCCTTATCCGCCGACACCTTTACCCCTTGCAGCATAAACGCAGTGGGTACCAGCATTACATCTTTCATTACCGCCGCATTGCCATCACCTTCAACGTAATAAACCTGCTCGCGGTGCCCCATGTAACTGTAATACACCGAATCGCCGGGATTCACCTGAATGCGATATACCCCTTTATCGTTGGTGATGGTTCCCTGGGTGGAATTTCCCACCGCAATGTTGGCATCCACCAGGGCATCGCCATTGGCACTCAGCACCCGGCCGGCCAACATAATGCGACCAGACGTAAGGACTTGAAGACTATCCACACCCTGCATTTCATTTTTTGCCTGCAGGTATTGCGCCAGGGCCAAATCAGGATTAAAGGTTAGTGTGAAATTCTGGAACAGGAAGGGATCTTGCACGGCAGGAACCACAAACCGGAAAGGTTCAAAATGCGCGGAATGCACGGCGATGGTGTCCCCCGGTTGTACGTTCAGTCGGAAATTTCCGGAAACTCCGGTGGATAAGATTTCACCGCGTGAAACGTTGTATACGGAAGCTCCTTCCACCACATTCCCCCTATTGTCGCGCACTTCACCAATTAAATCGGTAGCTGTGGCAGGTACCATCCCAACCATGGCCCAAAAGAACCAGGCAATGCAAAAGATATGTGTATGAAAAAATGCTTTCAACATACTGTTCAGGTGTAACGAATTGCAAAGCTGCTA
This sequence comes from Bacteroidia bacterium, assembly GCA_030433225.1. Taxonomy (GTDB): domain Bacteria; phylum Bacteroidota; class Bacteroidia; order Bacteroidales; family UBA5342; genus JAUIMD01. Next base: position 1,466 of record JAUIMD010000013.1, on the reverse strand, counting down.
AGTTACCCACAACCAGCGTTAAAAAGCCTTAAACTAAACCAATTAATGTGCGCTGTTTAGCTGGTAATATTTGCAAAAGTCGGTGAGGCCACACGTGTTGCATTCCGGAGTACGAGCTTTGCATACGTACCGTCCGTGCAAAATAATCCAGTGGTGGGCAATGGGTATCAGGTCATCGGGAATATACTTTACCAATTGCTTTTCGGTTTCGAGCGGTGTTTTGGCTTTGGTGGATAAGCCAATGCGTGCGCTCACCCGAAATACATGCGTATCCACTGCCAGTGAAGGCTGATTAAATACCACCGAGGTAATGACATTTGCCGTTTTACGGCCTACCCCGGGCAGTTTTTGCAAATCCTTAATATTGTCCGGTACCACCCCGTTAAAGTCGGCAACCAGCATTTCGGCCATCCCCTTAAGGTGCTTGCTTTTATTGTTGGGGTACGAGCAACTTCTGATCAGGGCAAAAATCTCCTCCACCGATGCCTGAGACAAAGCCTCGGCGTCCGGGTATTTCTCGAAAATGGCAGGAGTGAGCAGGTTCACGCGTTTATCGGTACACTGGGCCGAAAGAATGACAGCCACCAGAAGCTGGTACGGGTTTTGGTAGTGCAATTCCGTTTCTGCCACCGGCATGTGCTCACTGAAATACGCGATAAATTTTTCAAAGCGTTCCTTTTTTAACATGGCCAAGTTTTTTCTTTGAAGTACAGGGATGCGAAAGTGATTATTTTTTTGCACAAAATAAAAAAATCCGCTACTTTTGCCCCGCATTATCGAAAAGTCGGTAAGAAGCATGACAGTATTGCGAAAATAGCTCAGTTGGTAGAGCACAACCTTGCCAAGGTTGGGGTCGCGGGTTCGAGTCCCGTTTTTCGCTCAAAAGGGAAGTTCCTCTTCCCTTTTTTTCTGCCCAGGTGGTGAAATCGGTAGACACGCCAGCTTGAGGGGCTGGTGCTCGCAAGGGCGTGCAAGTTCGAGTCTTGTCCTGGGCACATAAAATTTAAAGCCGTAATTATGACACAATTACGGCTTTCTTATTTTGGACAAATTCTTTTACGTCTAGTGCTTAACCAGTTTTTTATACTGTGTTTGCCCTGAAATTGCATCGGTAATTATAACCACATAAACACCCGCAGCAATTCCGCTAAGATCAAGTTTATTTTCACCCCGATCAAGATTTTTCGTTTTTACAACCCTCCCATTTAGGTTTAGTAGTGTTACATCCAAATGTTTAAAATCTCCGGCATGTATGTATACCGTATGGGAGGTGGGATTAGGATACAATTTAATCGCTTCCATTGCTAAATCATCCTGGATGCCAGCTCCAGATCCATCTTCAACCCACCCACCAAAACTAAAGTCATCCAGCATCCACCCTTCATTATGCGCATTAACAGAATCACTGTACAGTGTAAATCGTATTAACAGAGTATCGTAACCTGTCCAATGATCATATTTGAAAC
>JAUIMD010000527.1 GCA_030433225.1 Bacteroidia bacterium | reverse complement strand
CTTCAAGCAAACGTTGAATGGTTTCGCGTTTTGCCGGCGAGGTTAACAAAGGCTCACCTCCAAAAATAGTCACGTATTTTTTACGTCCTGCAAACGCCGAATCCACATAGCGGAAAAAGCGATCCACCACTTCTGGTTTCACGGCCTCTTTCTGGTTGGTATATTCGTCCTGAAAACAATAGGAACATTTGAAATTGCAGGTGTACCAGGGCACAAAAAACAACTGAACCTCATCGTTTTCGCGGTCGTCAATAAAATCGAGGTAAGCACGCCGGTAGCTCTTCTCCTCCTCTGCGGGCTCCACCACATAGTTTTTTTCTATGTAGTGTGGATCCGTTAATGCCTCCCCGGATTGGTATTTTTCGGCCTCCGCAGCATCCAGTATATCGGCCTGACCGTAAAGAAGGTTTACCAGGTAATGGTCATGTGTTCCCCGTATGGGGGCAAAAATATTGTGCTTGGAATATTCCATGAACTGGGAATTATGGGTGTATTTTACAGGAAAGGCATAAAAAACCCGGACATGCATCCGGGTTGTTCGGTTAGTCGTGACAACCCATAACGTGCTTAGACACTTTGGCGCAGCACTGAGCTACTTTTTTGTCGCTAACCTTTGGTTTCACTAAAGATTTCATACGTTATATTTATTAGTGAGAATTAGTTACAGCATTTTTTGGTTCCGGCAATGGTAATGCTCGAAACCTCAATTTTGCCTTTGGGATAGGGCGCACTTTCCTCCAGAATTTCGATATTCTTAAAGCCTGCATTCTGCAGTGTTTCCATATATTCCGTTTTGGTGGGTGCCCCGGCCCAGCATTCGGCCACCGCCTCCGGATCATTGCGGTATTTGGCAGGCACTTCTTCTGAGCTGTAGATATCGCTTACCACAAATCGGCCTCCTTTTTTCAGGATGCGGTGAATTTCGCTCCATACCTTAAATTTATCTTCGGCGTGGTTAATGGTGCAGTTGGAAATTACGAGGTTTACCGATTCGGTTGGCAGTTGAATGGCCTCCAGTTTCGACTTGATAAACCGTACGTTGCTCACCCCCAGTTTATCGGCATTTTTTTGTGCTTTGGCCAGCATTCCATCCGAAATATCAATACCAAAAGCAAAGCCCGACTCGCCCACTTCTTCTGCCAGCCGTAGCACATCCGTTCCGCGGCCACTGCCCAAATCGGCACAAACTTCCCCGGGTTGCGCCTTGCCATAATTTATGGCCCCACCGCACGAGAGGCAGCATCCATCGTCTTTCGATAATTCAGAATACCGGATTTCTATTTTGGACGTATCCTGTCCGCCGCTTACCAGTAAATTTTGGGTTTCCATTGTAAGGATATTTCGTTGTGTTTTATGGTGTTAATTGGATGAATGAAGTTACAGTTTTACCTCCATTTTAGTAGGGTTTATCCGGGGGATTCCTGTAATTTATTCCGTTTCTAAAAAATGCAGACGGGGATGGTGTTTAAAAACGCGATCCTTCACCAGCAAAGGGGTGACCGGTGCTTTTGACCGGGCATTAAAAATCATGTCATGCCCAACACACAAGCCCATCATAATATTTAGCTGCGTATGGTGTTCTGCCAAAAATTGTGCCTGCCCCGCAGGGTTACATGCCACGCCTTTGTATCCATCCACAATATCAGTGAATGGAACCCTGCCGTATTTGCAATCCACCTTTACTACCTTAAAGCCAAGCGCCTTCAATTCGTTTTGCAACTGCTGCGCTTCCCCCTTAACTGCGGTGCAATGGGCAATTCCAATGGTGGTTACCCCGGCTTGTCTGGCAAAATTTTTCACTTCCTCCACCCGATCTATTTTGGCATTAAGCGCATCGGAAGCATCTCGCATAATCTGCTTATCGGCGGAACTATATAGGCTAGAAAAGTCTTTCTCCATGTCAGTCAGCATTTCCCCCGCGCACACGGGCTGTTGGTGATAAAAAAGCCCATGAAGGCTCCAATAATTATGCTTTGAAATATATCGTTGGACGACATGGCCTTCAGGCTCATTCCTTCACCTACAAAACTGATGGCAAAACTAATAGCCCCACCTAGCAGCATGTACAAAATTGTGCGCCGTAGCAGCCGCGATGTATAGATCCGTTTCCAACTATTTTTTTCCTGCTGTACCTGCAGGGGTTTAAACTCCAGTGGCATTTGTAATTTTCGTTTGGTACAAATCTACCTCCTTACGGCCTGTTGCTTTGTGACATAACGCACACTTCGCTTACCGTATATAAAAAAAGAAATGCCGCCCTTGTATAAAACGGTTGCAACACAAAAACTTACTGCCTGGTTACCTGCCATTTATACATATACAGATATCCACAAACGCGCCAATTTAAAATGCCTCAAAATTAGGAGTGAGGATACATTTAGGTATACCTTGTAAGGAAGGATGTAAAAATTCCCGTGGGAGCCAATTGCTTTTCCGGCTTTTTCGCTTACTTTTAAA
>JAUIMD010000526.1 GCA_030433225.1 Bacteroidia bacterium | reverse complement strand
GGGGCATACGGTTTAGAATGCAACACTTTTATTAACCCTGCGGGCAACAAACTTATTTGCCCCATTGCGCCCCAAAACGTAATGGGATAAAACAATAAAGGAATGACTCCAACGAATCATTCCTTTTTTTGTATACAATATATGGGTTATTACACGTATTCCGGCCCTTTGTGCATTTTTACATCCGTCACAAATTGCTTAATGCGCTGCTCATCCTCTTTTTTACAAATGAGCATGGATTTACCAGCTTCAACAATAATGTATCCTTCCAGCCCATGAATAACGGCGACCTTTCCGTCTGCCATTTTCACAATATTGTCCTTGCAATCGTACAGCAACACATCCGACCCCCAGGTTGCATTTCCCTGGTCATCCTGCTTCAGGTGCTCGTACAATGAACCCCAGGTTCCCAGATCGTACCACCCAAACTCTGCACACAAGACGTGAACATTGCCTGCGCTTTCCATAATTCCATAGTCGATGGATATGTTTTTACAAGAGGGGTACGCTTCGTCGATAAATGCAGCTTCTTTCTCTGTATAATACACTTCTTTTCCCACTGCAAACTTACTGGCTACGTCGGGCAGTTTCGACTCAAATGCATCCACAATGGTTTTCCCACTCCAAATAAAAATCCCGGCATTCCAAAAGAATTCACCGCTTTCGTAAAACACCTTAGCCAAATCGATATTGGGTTTTTCGGTAAAGGTTTTTACTTTATACAAGCCCCCCAGTTTTGGCTCGGCGTCTTCTACCTGTATGTACCCGTATCCTGTTTCGGGACGCGAAGGCTGAATTCCCAGCGTTAGCAATTGGTCGTTTTTTGTTACAAAATCCACCCCGGTTTTAATGTAATCCAAAAATGCCTCTTCTTTGGTAATCAGGTGGTCAGATGGAGCCACCACAAAACTGGCGTTGGGGTTTTTGCTCATTATTTTATAGGTTGCATACGCTATGCACGGAGCCGTATTACGCATGGCCGGTTCCAGCAATACCTGATCTTCAGTTAGGTCGGGCATTTGCTCCAGAATAATTTCCTTGTAAATTTTATTGGTTACAATATAAATGTTTTCAACGGGCATGATGCGCTTAAAGCGATCAATGGTTTGCTGAATTAATGAACGTCCTGTTCCTAGTACATCTAAAAATTGCTTGGGCATTTCGGTACGACTCATGGGCCAGAAGCGGCTTCCAATTCCACCAGCCATAATGATGCAATACGTGTCTTTCATTCTTTTTATTGTTTTAGGATTGTAATGCGTTTAGATAATGTTTATGAAATAATAACATGATGAACAGGGTTTTGTTTGCCCCGTTTGCCATCGGTTTGTTTCATAATTTTTGCAAGATATAAATTATGCCAGAAAAATAAACCGGCATAAAAAAATCCGCTTTTAAGGGGGAAGCGGATTTTTTTTGTAACAGGCTGTTGCCCATGTATGTTTAAAATTTTAGGGCGTTTACCTTACGCCATGCATCAGTTTTTTCATTACGGGATTAAGTGCCATCACCAGCAAGCCGGCTACAAAAGGCACAATGGTAAATATTAAAAAGAAAGTGGATAGCGAATAGCTGTGTGTAATGTTTTCGATTTGACCGCCCAATACGGCAGCAATTTTGTTGCCAATGGCAATGGCCAGGTACCACATCCCAAACATAAAGGCAATCATACGGGCAGGAACCAGTTTACTTACATACGACAGGCCAACCGGCGAAAGGCAAAGCTCCCCGATGGTATGGAAAAGATATGCCAGTACCAGCCACACCATGCTCACCTTCACCCCATCGGCCAGGCCGTGTGCGCCAAAGGCAAGCAATCCGAATCCAAGCGCCATAATAATAAGTCCCAGGCCATACTTTACGCTGGCAGATGGGTTGTACTTGCTATCCCACCATTTAGAAAAGAAGCTGGCCAGGGCAATGATAAAAAACGAGTTTAAGATGCTAAACCAGGAGGTAGTAATTTCTACCTGGTTTGCTTGTACCGATACGACTTTTGCTTCGATAATTCCATTGTCTGCGTTTAAGGATTGCCCCCGTTCGCGGGCCGCTTCCAGTTTTTCGGGAGTAAGGTAGGCAAACTCCGTTTGCTCATTATTTTTTGTGATAATGCGTATCATCTGGCCTTCTTCCAGCGGCTCGGCCTCGTTAATTTTTATGGTTTTATCCACTATTTTAGCTCCTTCAGGTATTTCAAGAGCTTCCGTTATGGGCAAGTGTACTATGCTTGCTTCAGACTCAGATTCTACTGTTGTTTCGATGGCCTGGTAGGATACGTTGTAGGCCAGCGTATTCCAGTCGCGCATCAGCATCCACCCTACCACGCTCCAAATAATGGCAAACGTTAATACCAACACCAGGTTGGTTTTTAAGGCCTTCTTGTAGGTTTCCTTAAACAGGCGCACCAACACATAAGTAATGATGGAAAGCGGAACAACAGTGAGCAGGGCATTGACT
>JAUIMD010000525.1 GCA_030433225.1 Bacteroidia bacterium | reverse complement strand
ACCTCTATCCGATGGAAACCGCGCTTCGTTCATTAATGGGCCTGCAGAAAAAATCGGGAGATTACATTGTAGGCATGATTGCCGATCAAACGCCGCATAGCGCCTACAATAGGGTATGGCTGAAATTTTTAAACCAGGAAACGTATGTGTATATGGGGCCCGAAAAAATTGCCACAAAATTTAACCATGCTGTGGCATACATGAAGATGACCAAACCACGCCGTGGACAATACGTGTTGGAGGTAGTTCCTGGACTTGAAAATGCCAAGGAATCAGCTCCTTACGAAATTGTTAAAACCTATTACCAACTATTGGAAGCGCAGATAAATGAACAGCCCGAACTGTGGTTATGGACACACCGACGCTGGAAACATTCCCGCAAAGAGGACGAAATTCTGGTGTAATGCTACGTCTGGCGCGGTGTGTATTTAATGCATTTTTTCGCAACCATCCAATACTTTATGAAAGATTAGTTATACTTGCACCCTGAATTTTTGAACTGAAATTTATCCCAATCCACGATTGAAAAAAGTTGCCATTGTCATATTAAACTGGAACGGCCAAAAGCTACTTGAAAAGTTTTTGCCCGGCGTGGTGGCACATTCTGATTTCCCCGGTGCCGAGGTGGTAGTGGCCGATAATGGATCCACAGATCAATCCGTAGCATATGTAAAAACGGCCTTTCCGCAGATTAAGGTGGTGCAGCTCGATAAAAACTACGGATTTGCCGAAGGGTACAACCGCTCGTTGGAGCAACTGGATGCCCAGTACTTTATGTTGCTAAACTCGGATGTGGAGGTAAGTGCCAACTGGTTACAGCCGCTGGTTTCTTTTATGGATGATAACGCAGAGGTGGCGGCATGCGGTCCCAAAATCCTATCGTATAAAGACAAAACCAGTTTCGAATACGCGGGTGGAGCCGGTGGATACATTGATAAGTATGCATACCCTTTTTGCCGTGGACGTATATTTACAACGCTTGAAAAAGACCAGGGGCAATATAATACGCAGGAAGATGTGATGTGGGTAAGCGGTTGTGCAATACTGGTGCGATCCAGGTTATTTAATGAATTAGGTGGATTGGATGGCAAATTTTTTGCCCACCAGGAAGAAATTGACTTGTGCTGGCGCTTTAAAAATTTTGGTTACCGTGTGGTATTCATTCCGGATAGTGTGATTTACCATGTTGGAGGGGCCTCGTTAAATGTCGGGAGTCCACGCAAGGCTTACCTGAACTTCAGAAACAGTTTGCTGTTACTGTATAAAAACCTGCCCGATGGACAATACCGAAAATCATATTGCGTGCGGGTTTTCTTAGATAGCATTGCAGCCATTAAGTTTTTATTTACGGATAGTTTATCGCATTTTGCAGCGGTATTTCAAGCGCATCGCGACTTTAAACGCATGCGTAACTCGTATAAGGATTTGCACCGGCACTACATGAAAACAGCCCGAAAATGGGAACACAAAGAAATGTTGCAATGCAGTGTGGTTAAGGCCTATTACATTCATAAAAAGAAAATATTCAGTCAGCTAAACTTATAAAATGAGCGACGTTGTACGCGACAAGCACCTGTTTATTGCTGCCGGCCCCAATGGGTCGGGTAAAACTACTTTTGCCCGTCAGTTTCTGAAACAGCAGAATTACACGTTTTTAAATTCCGATGAAATTGCCCGGGAATTAAGACCCGACAAAATGGATGCCGCCAAACTTTCGGCAGGACGGGTATTTTTTAAACGGCTTTGGGAAAATTTAGAAAACGGTAACAATGTTTTAATAGAAAGCACACTTTCTGGCACATACCTTGAAAGAGTTATGCCAAGAATTGTAGAGTATGGATACCGGGTAACCATCATTTTTGTGTTTCTTGAACACCCCCGAATGTGCATTGAGCGCATTAAGGAAAGGGTAATTAAAGGTGGACATTTTGTACCCGATGCCGATGTGGTACGAAGGTTTTACCGCAGTAAGCGCAACTTCTGGAACCTGTATAGAGGCATGGTAGACAATTGGTACCTCTTCTTTAACTCCGACGATCGCTTCCTCGAAATTGCCATAGGCAGAAAAGATGAAGTGATGATAAAGAATAATGAAATATTTGATTTATATTTGCGGGACATAAAATAGTTGATTATGGAGATTAAAAACATCGATGATTTGGAGGTCTTCCAGTTGGGTTTTGAAATTGAGAAGATTGGAAATGAGGCGATTGAATCTGTAAAGAGGGAAAATAAAAAAATGGGAATTCCCTTGGTTTTTTCACGAAATGGAGAAATTTTTTATGAGCTTCCCGACGGTAGAGTAACCAAAAAAAGCCCATTTACTGAGAATTAAGAAGATTAAAGATTTAAAAATACCGAACAAGTTTTGTTCGGTATTTTTATTTGTACAAATCCCATTTTCACCCAAAATTCTAAGCGCATTTTAAATTCATTGTATTACTTTTGCGGCGTCAGCAATAGGTAAATTAAACATAAG
>JAUIMD010000524.1 GCA_030433225.1 Bacteroidia bacterium | reverse complement strand
CCTTTGCTCAAGCCAAGGAAGCAATTCCTGACCGCTTAACGGCGAGCTTCGATAACCCAGGCCAGGCTTTAGAAATAACGCTGGACAGGGATGAAACCTCCTTCCCGAAACCCTTGTTTAAAAACCCGGTGCACGATTCCATTGCCCACGATTATGCCAACTTCGAATTCAATGGCCTTGAATTTCGCGAAGACCACACGGTCGACAATAATTTTACAGCACGTTTTAACTTACTATTTCCATTTGAAAAAAGCGGAAAGAGAAGCGGCTATATAAAAGTTGGGGCAAAAGCACGGTGGAAAAACAAACAACGTGACGTGAACGGGCAATCGTTTGACGATTACAATTTTCAAACCATCGATAGAAACCGGTGGGATTACATCTATCCTCCCACCCGCCCACGAGATGTACTGGTTCTTACGGATGTCTCCAGTGGCCTACTTACCAATAATTTATTGAATCAGGGGTACACGGTTGAAGAAATTCCGGACCCCACTAAAATGAAAGATTTCTACGATTTCAACGCCATGTTTTTTAAATATGGAGACAATGCCGACACCGAAACAAGGGTATTGCTCAAAGGATTGGACTATACGGCTACCGAACGCATTACTGCGGCCTATGCCATGATGCGAAAAGACCTGGGCAAATGGATGCTGCAAGGGGGTGTACGCCATGAAAACACTGAGGTGGACTACGAAGGAAACAATGTGGTTTTAAACGACAGAAGTTATTACGATACGCTAACCGTAAACCGGGATTCACGATCGCACCCATTTTTGCTTCCCATGGTAAACGTGAAGTATTCGCTTAATGACAACTCCAATTTCAGGGCCGCCTACACCCACAGTTTTTCGCGCCCAAATTTTGAAGATGTACTTCCCATTCGGGAGCAGGACCGGGAGGAAATACGCTACGGAAACCCCAACCTAAAGTACCCTTTGGCAAAAAACATGGACCTTATGTTTGAAACCTACCTGCAAAACAATGGCATTATTTCGGTAGGTGCATATTACAAGAACATCGAGAATTTCATTGCCAACTACACCATCTACGCGCACGAAGACACCTTGACCAATTCGCTCAGGCAAATTTCTACCGCCCACAATGGCAAAGATGCCAACGTATTTGGAGCGGAAATTCAGGCAAATTTTATGTTCAACTTTTTGCCGGGTTTCCTAAGTAATTTTGGGGTGTATAGTACCTATGCCTTTACCGAGTCGAGCGCGACCATTTTTAAACGTCCGGCCGCCAACAACTCCGATTTGATTTTTTCCATGAATGACCAAAACGAAATTAAAATGTGGTATGCCTCTACGGGGGAAGAAATTACGCTGGATGGGGAAACAGAAAAAATTAATCTCCCCGGGCAGGCAAGGCACTCTGGCAACATTGCCCTTTTTTATGACGATCGTAAAATTTACCTGAAACTAACCGCCAATTATCATGATAGTTATTTGATTGAGCTGGGTGCTGATGCCGATTTAGACGAATACATCGGCGAGGCATGGCGCCTGGATTTCAATGGTTTGTATCGGGTAAACAATCACCTTAAAATTTTTGTGGATGCCGTAAATCTGTTGAACACTCCACAAACCAGTTTTATGGGATCTACCGATTACATCATGAGACAAGAGTACTATTCATGGTGGATGCGGGCCGGTGTAAAACTTACGTTTTAGCCAGCTAACATCATATGGCACCAGGTTAATCCGTTTAATTGAAACGATTTAACCTGGTGTATAAACTCGGTTATTCAGAAAACTTTATGACCTCAACAGGGCAACACTCGGCTGCTTCTTTAATCGATTCTTCATTTGCTTCAAAATCGGCTCCATCCAAAACAATGGCCTCTTCGGGCACTTCAAACACTTCAGGGCAAATGCCTTCGCACAATCCGCAGGAAGTACACCCTTCTTCAATCCAAACTTTTGTAATTGCCATAATCGTTTAATTTAATGGGGGTTAAATCTATTCGTATTTAATAATGGACCGGGGACAGTATGCGGCGGCTTCTTTTATTTCCTCTTCGTATTCATTAAAATCGGCAGTTTCTATCACGTAGGCTTTATCCAAAATTTCAAACACTTCCGGACAAATTCCATTGCAGGTAGCGCAAGCCACACACCCATCCTCAATCCACACTTTACTTATTGCCATTTTTCTTGTTCAATTTTACGCAAATTAACGCATTCTGTTCAGCACTGCGCTGCCGTTTGCCACACTTTTTGCCAGCGATGCAATCGTTTCGGTTTTAACCAGCTGGTAAAAATCATCTCTCACCTTTGTGTAGGAGTGGTGAAGCGGACAAGGGTTTTCGGCACTACACTGTTTCAGGCCGAATCCACATTTCGAAAAGGCTGCATCCCCATCCATCACCCGCATTACATCGTATAAATGCAATGCAGACTGGTTATTCGGAAAAAAGAAGCCTCCTCCTCTGCCTTTCATCGACCCCAAAAGGTTATGCCGGGTAAGGAT
>JAUIMD010000523.1 GCA_030433225.1 Bacteroidia bacterium | reverse complement strand
TTGAGGCAGGGCTAACATATTCAAAACGAAAACGGGGCCTGGTTTTAATGTGTACAATTACTTCGTTGGAACCTGCAATGGCTTTGCGGTACGCCGGGTTGTGGTTGCGGGTTGCCTGGTTCTTCACTTCCAGGTTTCGCGCAATGGCTATAATTTGCGGATTAACGGTATCGTCAAGGGTTTTCAGGGTAATTTCAACCGGAATGCGTTTTTTAGCCTTGTTTTTAAAGGCGGTTGTAAAATACATCTCCTTTTGCTCAAGCAGGGCTTCCGAAAGGTTGAGGATTCGTTTTTTTTCGCCCGGAGCAAAAAGATCCAACGGCTCCATGTCGAGTAAGTCTGTTTTTGCGAATCCAATGAGTTTCGAGAAGGTATCGTTTACTTCAATTAACCTGCTGGGTACTCCATAAATAGTGTCCATGGCAAAGATGCTATCCAGCGTGTGGTCAAAGTACTTTTTATATTGGCTATGGGCATCCTCTGTTTGTACGGCAATCGCCTGCGATTGTTTTACCTGCTCTTTCAGTACATGATGCTCTTTTTCAAGTAACTGAAGCTTGTTGAGTAAATCCTGGTATTTTTTGTCGGGCACCATAGGAGTGAAGAATGGGAGTAAAGATAGAAAAAACTTCTTCCGGCGCAATGTGATGCAAAACGAACCGGGTGTTGAACTGTTAAAAATGTGCGGAGTCGGCTAAAGTGTAAGTGGTTGATAATGTGCATGAATGTATTTATTTGTAAAAAAATGCAAATTAATTAGTGTAATTTCAACAATTAATTAATAATTTCAACGCCGAAATAAACTTTTAAAGCGCTCTTTTTACATTTTTTACTTCCTTAATTTTTTACCCCCGAATACACATTTGCAGGGTCTGTTTAGGAAAATTCACGGCAATAGCAAAAAGGGAAATAAAAAAACGGGAACTGTTTCCGGTGATTTTTTTTCAATTCGAAGCATCCGTTTTTGACACTAAATCCTGAAAAAACATGGCTACTATGGTTTGCACTAAGCCAAATTCAGGTGGCCGGGCCATTTAACAGAAAAGCAGCATTGTTAGGGTGTGAATGAATTGTAAGTGGCAGGATATGAGTTGGATGTGTTGGGGTTACTACGATTTTATATCGTTAACAGATGTGAGGGGAAAAAGGGGGAGTGCTAATAAATGTGAATTCGTGACTCTTAATTGACGGGAAATAGATAAGTGTCCCATTTAGTTACGCTTATTTTAGCTGCTTTAATAATTTATTTAATTTAAGAATGGAATTTAAAAATTCTACATTTACGTTGGAGAGCAGTTGCGGAGGACAGAAGACTATGCGTGCATGGCACATTACATATAAAAACAATCGCAAATGGTTATGGCAGTTGTGTGTAACAAGCATGCTGTTCTTTTCCATTTCGGTACTTGCCAATTCCATTCCCAAAGAAACCATCGAAACTCTTACAGATACTCAGCGGGAGCTGACATCACCCATTGAATTGCACATTACATCGGACGATACGCCGTTTAACAATGCCACCGTTTCGTTAAATCATGAAGATGCCTGGGTGTTTTTCGAAAACATAAAGCCCAGTACTTTATTAGCAAGCCATGCGGCGCACATTTTCATAAACGGTGCAGCTCTTTCCGGTCAAAACGGCAGGGTGGCCATTTATGGAAACGGTTCGGTGGTTATGCCGTTCGGCAATGCCTACAAGCCACTTACGGTTTATAGTGACGAAAATTTTGAAGGCGACTCTGCACAATATTCCATCCATGTATACAATAAAAACCTCGGAGCTTTCGACAATGCCATTCGTTCCTTCAAGTTAAAAAGAGGGTATATGGCTACCCTGGCGAACAATTCGGATGGTAGCGGATACAGCCGTGTATTTATTGCCAATAACGAAGATTTAACCTTTGAGGTGATGCCCGATGAATTTACAAATTCTGTTTCCTTTATTCGGGTTTTCAAGCACCAGTGGGTTTCCAAAAAAGGAAAATCCGGTTGGGATCCCCATTTTTTAAACGGAACATGTTATTACGACTGGAATATTGGGGGAAACTCATCCAACGATGTGGAGTATTCAGCCATACGCCAAAATGGTGGCTGGCCCGGGTGGGGCGACATCAATGCCAAGCAAAACATTACCCACCTTCTGGGATTCAATGAGCCCGATCGGCCCGACCAGTCAAACATGGCTATGCAAACGATGATTGACCAGTGGCCCAATTTTATGCATTCAGGATTAAGAATTGGTTCTCCTGCCTGGTCCTCGGAGTGGAACAGCGTTCCCGGAGGAGGAAACCTCTTTACTTTTATGGAGCTTTGTGAAGAGCTTAATTACCGGGTAGATTTTGTGGCCCTCCATTGCTACTGGGTGAAATCTCCGCAACAATGGTACAACGATTTAAAATATATTTATGAGCGCACCGGCCGTCCGCTTTGGATTACCGAATGGAACAACGGAGCCAACTGGACCACTGAATCGTGGCCGGCAGGT
>JAUIMD010000012.1 GCA_030433225.1 Bacteroidia bacterium | reverse complement strand
CCATAACGCCGGATACCTTATTGATCTTCAATCCAAAAGGAAAAAATTACACCTTTGATGTTACGGAAAATGGCAAACTGAGCGGAAACATGGTGTTTATCAAATCCATGCAAGGCGATGTTACATTAAATGGAAACCACGATTATACGGGCAAAACACGCATTTCGGAAGGCCGGCTTTTTGTGAACGGAACACTTCACAGCCCGGTACAGGTGGATGCTCGCGGTGTTGTGGGTGGAAGTGGAAAACTAGCAGCAGGAATCACCCTCGAAACGGGCTTAAATGTGGCAGGCGGACGAATTGAACCGGGCAATGGCGAAACGCTGGGGACATTAACCCTTGCTGGAAACCTGGCTTTGGTGGGTAGAAATAACCTGCACTTTGACATCGACCAGAATGCAGCTTCTAAAAACGATTCGTTAAGAATTGAAGGCGATTTTACCATTGCCGGAACCAACCACACGCTCATTATCAACCAGGTTTCTCCCATTCAGGCGGAAACACTTACCCTGGTAACCTTTACGGGAACAACCAACGCAACGGTTGACCATTTTACGGTAAAAGGCTTAGAAGGCATTCCCTACACCCTAATAATAGATACCAACAGCATCCGGCTTGTGCTTACCGAACCACGCTCATCCGGTGTGGTAACCTGGACCGGTGCAACCAGTAATACCTGGGATTTCCAAACCAAAAACTTTATAAATGGCAGCAACCCTGACTTTTTCGTTCCGGGTGATTCGGTGTATTTTAACGATGATGCCAATCAAAAAAGCATCGCATTAACCGAAACTATGCCGGTAGCCAATCTTGATTTTGAAAATACCAGCGATTACTCCATCGCAGGCAGCGGGGTTATGAGTGGCGATGCCAATCTTAAAAAAACCGGAACAGGTCAACTGTCTCTGCTGACATCTGAAAACGATTTTACCGGGGGCATAGATTTCTCAGATGGAACCCTGGTTGTTTCCTCTTTAAAAGACGGAGGTTTACCCAGCTCTATCGGCGCCTCAGGCACTGCTGCATCCAACTGGAAAATGAACAATGCCACATTGCAAACAACGGCACTGCTCTCTACAAACAGAAATATGCTGGTAACAGGAAATTTAACGGTAAACAATCCAACCACAGCAAATGGTGTATTTTTTAGCGGAAACATCACCGGTGCAGACATTACTCTGGAAGTTACAGGCATTGGAAACCTGACCTTAAGCGGCACCAATACTTTTGCCGGAGTTACCGTAAAAAGCGGAAAATTGATAAGTGGTTCGGCCAGTGCCAACAACACCGCTTTTGGAAGAGGCAAAATAACGCTCGAAGGGGGTACTTTGCAAATGTACGATGTAAACTCCACCAGCATGACCGGCCCCTGGACTAATGAAATAGAGGTTCCGGAGGGTAAAACAGCGTACTGGAATATGCCCCGCCGCTGGGTTTTCACCAACAAAGTTTCGGGTGCCGGAAGACTATTTATGAATGCTCCCTATGTACGCGGCGATATAAACATGGACTGGTCGGGGTACAGCGGCACTGTAAATTTCACAGGGCGTGACATACGTCTGAATAACGCCTCGGCCCGCAATATGGCGAATGTACAGGTTGACCTGGGCAGTGGCACCTACCTGTATTGTGCCTCCAACGGAAGCGGATCAACTTCCGCCCAAAGTGTAATTTTTGGCGCATTAAGCGGTAGCGGAGGCATGAACGGCATTAACACCTATACCATTGGGGCCAAAAATACCAACACCACCTACAGTGGAGTTATAGGCAGCGGGGCGGGCAAACTTATTAAAAACGGTACGGGAGTGTTCACGCTGGCAGGTGCGAACCTTTACAGTGGAGGAACCACCATTAATGCCGGAACGCTCCTCCTTAAAAATGCATCCGCCTTAGGGAACGGATCTGTTTTGGTGATGGACGATGCCACGCTGAGTTTGCAAACCGGTGCGTGCACAGCCGTAACCTTCGGGAATAAACTTACGCTTGCTTCCTCTGCAATGTTAACCCTGGAGGTTTCCCCCTGGATAAAAAAGGCAGACCAGATTAATGCTCCTTCGGTTGTTTTGGCGGGTTCACTTAACCTGGTGAAATTAATTGGAAATTATGAGGCCGGGCAGGAATTTACACTCTTTGAGGCCGGAACCATAACCGGAGCATTTGATACCATTGATCCTGCCATACCCGGTGACGGCCTGGTGTGGGATACCTCGCTACTGAACAGCGACGGAATTATTAAGGTTACAACGGCAACTTCTGTAAACCAGGTGTTGAGCAAACAAATTTCGGTGTATCCCAACCCGACTACCGATATGGTAAACATTCGAAACTCTTCCACAGAACGCATACGGGTTGTAAAACTCATAAGTTTATCCGGCAAAATATTACTCACCCAATCAGAAGGAAACATTACTCAGTTGGACATTTCCCCTTTCAACCCGGGCATTTACCTGCTAGAGATCCAAACCGAAAAAGGCAAAATACTCCTTCCGGTAACCAAACAATAACGCATAAAAAAGGGAAATCGACCCGGTTTCCCTTTTTTTAATCCATTTTCACATCCATGCATAAAAACAACTGTTTCAAAAAATTACCCTATGGGCTCTTACTATTCCTCTTCCTTTTAGGGGGATTTGCACCTGTACAAGCCCAACATCAACGCAACACGTACAATTTCAACTCTGACTGGAAACTGTGGGTAGGCGACCATAAAGAAGCGTTTCAACCCCATTTTGATGATTCGCAATGGAAATCTGTAACCCTGCCCTACGCCTGGAATGAATCAGAGGCCTTTAAAAAAGACATCGTGGATCTTTCCACCGGAATAGCCTGGTACCGCAAAACGTTTGTACTCCCCAAAGGGGAAATGCCGGCCAAGGTTTTTCTTGAATTTGAGGGCGTTCGTCAGGCCGGGGAGTTTTATGTAAACGGTACGTTTGTGGGCCTGCACGAAAACGGAATTACGGCGATTGGTCTGGATATTTCTCACCTGGTAAAACCGTTTCCTGCCAAAAACGTGGTGGCCGTACGCACGGATAATCGTTGGGATTACCGCGAACGCTTTTTCAACCAACGCTACCAATGGAACGATAAAAACTTTAACGCCAATTATGGCGGAATTCCTAAGAATGTTTACCTGCATACAACCGGGCCGGTGTACCAAACCCTGCCTTTGTTTTCCACCCTGGGAACAACGGGTATCTATGTTTTTGCCGATTCCATAAAAATTTCGGAAAAAAGCGCCCGTATTCATGTGGAAGCCGAAGTAAAAAACGTAAGCCCCTCAGCCATTGCCGCAGGACTGGAAATTACGGTTCAGGACCTGGAAGGAAAAGAAATAGCCCGGTTTGATGGCACGCCGCGTATGATTGCTCCCAACGGGTTGCAAACCCTGAGTGCGGTTGAAAAAGTTAAGAACCTGGAATTCTGGAGTTGGGGTTACGGCTACTTATACACAGTTACTTCCCGCTTGAAAATTGATGGAAAGATAGTGGATGAAGTGCCCATTCGCACCGGGTTTCGAAAAACGGAATTTAAAGATGGGATGATCTACCTCAACGACCGGGTGATTATGATGAAAGGCTATGCCCAGCGCACCAGCAACGAATGGCCTTCGTTGGGGATGTCCGTCCCACCCTGGTTAAGCGATTACAGCAACAAACTCATGATCGAATCGAACGGAAATTTTGTGCGCTGGATGCATATTACCCCCTGGAAACAGGACGTAGAATCGTGTGACCGTGTGGGCCTAATACAGGTAATGCCAGCCGGAGACTCCGAGAAAGATGTTACCGGACGCCGCTGGGAACAACGCAAAGAAGTTATGCGCGATGCCATTATTTACAACCGCAACAACCCCAGCATTCTGTTTTACGAGGGTGGAAACGAAAACATCAGCGATGAACACATGGCCGAACTTAAGCGTATACGCGATGCCTACGACCCTAATGGAGGGCGTGCAATAGGCAGCCGTGAAATGCTGGCCAGCACTGTGGCCGAATATGGCGGAGAAATGCTTTATATCAACAAAAGTGCGCGCAAACCCCTTTTTGCTACTGAATACTCGCGCGATGAAGGCTTGCGAAAATATTGGGACAATTACTCGCCTCCCTATCATAAAAACGGGGAAGGTGGCACGTACGGCCACAACGTAAATGGCAGCAAAATAAAAGATGCGACCCCCTACAATCACAACCAGGATTCGCATGCCATCGAAAACATTGTGCGCTGGCACGAGTATTTTGTGCAACGTCCGGGTACGGGGAAACGCGTAAGCAGTGGTGGGGCCAACATTGTTTTTTCAGATACCAACACGCATTACCGTGGTGCTCAGAATTACCGCCGAAGCGGGGAAATGGACCCGATGCGTCTCCCCAAAGACAACTTTTTTGCCCACCAGGTAATGTGGGCCGGCTGGGTAGATCTCGAACAATACCTTACCCACATTATGGGGCACTGGAACTACGATGCCGAAACTGTGAAAGAAATCTATGTGGTTTCCGGTGGGGATGCAGTGGAATTGTTTGTAAATGGAAAATCGAAAGGGAAGGGGGAAAATTCGTACCGTTTCCTGTACACTTTCCCGAATGTTGCCTTTGAAGCCGGCGAGATTAAAGCGGTATCCTACCTAAACGGAGAAGTGGTTTCGGAAGACGTGCTGAAAACCGCCGGTGAACCCCATGCCTTAAAACTCACGGCTATGCAATCCCCAGTTGGTTTTAAAGCCGATGGAAACGATGTTGCCATGCTTCAGGTGGAAGTGGTGGATGAAAACGGCAACCGCTGTCCAACTGCCCTACATACCATAGATTTTGATTTGAAAGGTGAGGCCGAGTGGCTGGGAGGCATTGCAGAAGGCCCCGAAAATTATGTAGGCGCAACATCCCTTCCGGTGGAATGCGGGGTAAACCGTGTATTGATTCGTTCCACCCAAAAGGCCGGAAAAATTACCGTAAAAGCCACTGCAAACGGTTTAAAACCCGAAAAAGTAACGCTCGCCACTGTGCCCGTTTCCACCCAACATGGCCTTAACAAAACGTTGGCATCCGAAGGGCTGCCCTCCAACCTGGAAAAAGGGCCTACGCCCTCCACTCCATCGTACACTATCAAACGAAGATCCGCCCCCATTAAGGCCGTGGATGCCGGTGCCAATAGTGAGAAAGCCTGGTTGAGCTGTGATGACAACGAAGAAACAGAATGGACCAACGACGGGCTCATGTCCACCGGATGGATTCGCTATGAACTGGAGGACTCCGCCGAAATAAAGGCGGTATCGCTGAAGCTTACGGGCTGGCGCAGAAGAACCTACCCCATAGACATTTACGTGGATACGGTGAAGGTTTGGGAAGGAGTTACGGAACGCAGTTTGGGGTACATTACCCTGCCCGTTACCCCTACCAAAGGAAAAACAGTAACCCTGCAACTTACCGGTGCCGGCATTGAAAAGGACCTGTTTCAAAATGTAATTGAACTCAGTGGAAAGGTGGAACTGGATGGATTCAGGGAGCCTGAAAACAAAGACACCCGCGGACAACTTAGAATTGTGGAAGCCGAGTTCTTCCATTAGTTTGTTTCAAGCGCACACCTTTACAGCACAAAAGGTGTGCGCATTTTTATCCCTTGCCTAACACAAGGCAACGGCATCTATCTCCTTAACTTCGAGCAGGGTGTCCACCACCTCTCTGAAACAGCCTTTACCCCCGCGGGCCGATGTAATGATATCGGCGGCCTCCAAAATCATACGGGTAGCGCTGCTCGGGCATGCCGAAACCCCCACTTTCTGCATCAGTTCATACTCCATAAGGTCGTCGCCGATAAACAGCATTTCGTCCCACTCTATGCCCAGTTTTTCGCGGTACCGGTTGGCCTGACTGACATGATCCTGTGAGCCGGTTATTACCGTACTTATCCCAAGGTCCTCCACCTTATGGCTCATCATTTGTGAGTCGTGATTGGCAATGAGCGCCACTTCTATGCCTGCCTTTTTTGCCAGCACCACGCCAAAAGAATCGTGTTTTAACACGGTACGTGCAAAATCGTGCTCAAAGCCGGGTATGATGTAGAAATTACCATCAGTCATCACCCCATCGATCAGACACAGTACTGCTTTAATTTTCTTTAATCTTCCTCTTAAACTTCTTTTTCGGTTTACAGCGAGTTTCATATCTATTGAATTTATTGGATTTCAAAGGGATTACACGGTAGGAGTTCTTATCCATAAAAAGGATAAAAATCGTCTTCTCCGGTTGGATACTCTGTATCTGTTTCTTCATCTGGTGCAGATGCATCATCAGGATTTATATCGGTTAATTGCAGTATGACAATGTATCTGCCCGGTTTAAAAAATGAATGAATTTGTTGATCGGCGGTTTCCTCAGCAACGGTCGATGCAAAAAATATCCGGTTGCTATTTTCGGTTTGATCGTTCATGGCTTGTTGTTTTAATGTGTACTGCAAAAGTAGGTGGGTATGGCTACCCTTTACACCCCATTCCGCTCAACCCATGCTCCAAAAAGTTCAAACCAGGTTTGCATTTTATTATGTGTCGGCCCGCAGGAAGGTTTGTGAATTTTCCGTTGGTTTGTGTAACTTGGGTGACAAAACCACAACAATGCGTAAATGAACCACGCAAACCTGCATTAACAGCAATGAGTAGCAAAGTAACCATTCATTTACAGGAAGGAGCTTCGATCAATTATTTTGAATCGTTGCAGGCCACTTTTGGTGGAGCGTTTACCGAGGAAGGGTACGAGTTTACCCATGGCAAAACCGATATCCGCTTTTACAATTTTCCCGTTATGCCCGGATTTGACATGCTAATGAATTCTGCCACCCATACGCAGCCTGTTGAAATGATACGCACACCGGATAACAATCCGGATTTATTTCATTTTTACCTGTTAAAAAAGGGCCAATTCGGACAAAACTTCAACCAGCGTAGGCAATTTATGGAAGCAGGTACTTCCACCGGGGTATTTATTAGCAATGGAATGTTTCCCATGCATGCCCAATTTCCGGCACATGTTACGCTCAAATCTGTTGGCTTTAAAATAACCCGCACTGCCATTCAGCAACTCCTGCCTGAGGCAAGGCAAATTGGGCATGCGCTCTTCTCCGATACCACGCCTGTTGCCTACCATACCCATCTCTCTCCCCAATTGAAGCTGCTTATGGAGGATATGTTTTTGTACAATGAAATTGTCTTTGGCAAAAAAGCATTGATTATGTCAAGGGCAATTGAATTGTTTACCCGACTTATGGGTACCCTTGAAAAGTTACAGGAAAAAGACGAATTAAACGGGCTGCATGTCGAGGATTACAACCGCATGTTAGACCTTAAGGAATACTTACTTAACAACCTGGATAAGCGTGTAAGCATGCAGGCATTGGCCAGCGAATTTGGTGTTAGCCTTTCCAAATTAAAACGCGATTTTAACACCCTGTTTAGCACATCGGTTTATAAATTTCATACCCATGCAAAAATGGATGAGGCCTACCGGCGCCTTCAAACAGGGAACTATTCGGTGATGGAAGTGGGCTACGATTTGGGGTACAGCAACCCTTCAAAATTCTCTCAAATGTTCAAAAAAGTGAAAGGCATCAATCCGGGAGAAGTAGGCACATTGTAAGCCACTACAGCACATGTTTGCGCATAAAATTATAAGAACGCCACCGGTTTCGGTTTTTTTTAACGACCTTGTGTAGCCGTTTTCAACCGACGTTCCATTGCCGCTGTTCATCAAAACATTCGGCGCAATGCTACACCCCCGGAAAAACGAAAAATACCCGAACAAAAACTCAAAAAATGGCTCAAATTACACAACCCACTGCCGCAAAAGACCGCATTGTATTTTTAGACGTTTTACGCGGCTTTGCCCTCACCGGAATTTTATTTGCCAACATTCTTAGCTGGAGTGGCCTCAAATTTCTGCCCATCGAAGCCATTATTGATCTGGGAAATATCGAGAATGACCGCATATTGTACCGTGCCTTAAAATTTCTGGTGGATACCAAATTCTACACCATTTTCTCCATCCTGTTTGGCGTGGGCTTTTACATGCAATTGAGCAAAAACAAGCAGAACCCCGGCTTTGCCCGCATGTACCTGAGACGTTTGCTGCTACTGTTTTGCATAGGTGCCATCCATGCTACCTTTTGGTCGGGCGACATCCTGACCTTATATGCCTTAATGGGAGCCTTACTGCTGTCATTACGAAACGTTGCCCCGCACAAACTACTGGGGTACGGACTTGCCTTTTACTTTGTTCCCATCATATTGGACATTGTGTACATGTATGCCTTTGCACGTGATTTACCCCTGCCCGAAAAAAGCGCCCTGAAAGTATACCCCGACCTTTACCCTGAACAGGTGGTTGCGGCGTTTCAATCCGGAAATTTTCTGACGACACTAAAAATGAACCTGCACAATTTGCTGTGGCGTTGGTACGATTTTATACCCAGTGGCAGGCCTTTTAAAGTGCTCGGCTTATTTTTTGTAGGTGCCCACCTGTACTACACCCGCTTTTTTACCGAGGGTGCTTTGCGGTGGAAAAACCTATTCATCTTTTTGTTGGTCGGATTGGCATTTACCACCCTTTCCATGCAGCTAAAGGGTAGTGTGGCAGCTTTTTCCCGCTCGTGGCACGACGTGCTGGATCGCCTGATTCATGAAATTGGGCAGATTAGTTTGAGCCTCTCGTACGTGTGCATGCTGGCCAAACTGGTAAAGGCCTTCCCTAGCTTTTTCCTTTTTAACGCATGGAAAAATTATGGCCGGATGTCGTTGACTTCCTACATTGGGCACACCGCGTTGGGCATTCTGGTTTTTTATCCCATGGTTGCCTTTGGGTTTTTCGGGAAACTAAGTTTGCAGGTTACATTCTACATTGCCTTTGGCCTGCTCATTTTTCAGTTGGCGTTAAGTACCCTTTGGTTTCGCTATTTTAATTATGGCCCCATCGAATGGCTATGGCGATGCGCCACACAAGGGAAATGGTTTCCATTGGTAAAATCCAATTAAAGGAGTGCTGCATCAATCTTCTTCAACTTCTTAAATCAAAGACCCCAATACAAAAGTGCGGAAGAAGGATACAAAATTCCTACTCCTTTTGCGCATAAGACTGTAAACTTACCCATTGGTGTAAAGAACCGAATCTGTTTTTGTAAAAAAAGCATTTTCCAGTACCTTTTCACCTTCTTTTTTATGCTAATCGATCCCCTTAATTAAGGGTGCTGGTCAAAATACATACCTATGAAACTCCCCATAAAAACCCCTTTGTTACTTTTCCTTGTTCTATGCACGTCCTATTTTTCAACCCAGGCACAACTAAAACAAGTGCTGTATGTGAACCAAACCGGAGTAGATCCCGGCAACAATGCCTCGCCACCTGAAAACGATGCCGTAATCAGGATGCTTAAGGCAGATGGAAATTTTGAAGTAACCTACATAGAAACCCCGCAGGATGGAAGCAGGCTGCCCGAGCTCTCTGCCTTTGACCTTATTATTGCGCAGGAAAGTCTGTCGTCAGGTGCTGCTGTTTTAAAGCCGGGTGGTAAGCTTGGAATTAAAGACGTAACCGTGCCCATCATTTATTGCAAAAGTTCGGCCTTCAGGGATGGGCGTGCCATTAGTGATGCCGACGCAGTTGCCGTGGGAACGCAAAACCTGTTTCTTACCGTGCTCCCCGAAAATCAAAGTCACCCCCTGTTTCGAGGAATTTCGTTTGCCGGGGGAAACGAGGTACGCATCACCTTCCACCTGACCAATAACAGTGGTTCCGACCCCGGGGCCAAGGCTATTGATATTGTAAACAATATAAGCATTTCCACCCCGGGTACACTTTTAGGAACCGTAGCCCAGGTAAGCGACCGTGAGCAGGCCATTGCCGTGAATTACTTTCCGGCAGGCACGCAATTGGGAGACGCAAGCAGCGATCAGCTCCAGGTGGATGCGATCGCACTTTCCTTTGGGTATGGCCCGCTGGTGTACCAAAACGGTTCCAACATAAGCAACGAGGCCCTTACCATGTGGCGAAATGCGGCTTACCTGTTGACCGGAATGGAGGTTCCCGATCAATTGTACTATAACCCTGCGCTCACTAAAAAAATTCTGTATGTCAACCAACAAGGCATTCAGCCCGCCGAAGGAGCCGCTACCCCGGGCTACGACCCTGTACTGCGCATGCTGGAATTTGAAGACTTTTTTGAGGTGACGTACGTGCAAACCAATGCTAGCGGCAGCCAAATTCCGGATTTGTCGGACTTTGATTTGTTAGTAATTCAACAATCGGTAGCGGCCGAAGGAACGCTGTTTAAACCCGGTGGAAAGTTGTCCTTGCAAAACATTTCCATTCCTGCCATTTTTAACCAAACTGCCGCTTTCACGCAAGGTAATGCAGTGAACGATGCCGATGCGGAGGCCGTATCTTCGTCCGATTTATTCGTATCCGTAAGTCGTGCAGCCCAACGCCATACGCTGTTTAACGGGATTTCTTTTACAAACGGAAACGACATACAAGTGTTAAGTGCTACTGCCGGAAACGATGGCAGTGTAAACGGAGACCGTGCCTTGGAGACTCTTCGAAATATCCATATTGAAAATGGCGGGCTGTTATTGGCCAACCTTCCGGGAGCCCCCTCTGCTACTGAAACGCTGGTAGTGAATTACCTGCCCGCCGGTACCCAACTGGGTGAAAGCGAAAGCGGAGTTGTGCAGGCCAATACCGTTGTGCTTCCCTTTAATTATGGGGCACTAACCCGCGAAAACGGTGCAGCCCTTACCAACGAGGGACTTACGCTTTGGCGAAATGCAGCTTATTTACTTACCGACCTCCCCGTACCTACAGAGTTGTGCAGCAGTCCGGCGCTGACGAAGCAGGTTCTTTACCTGAATCAAAAAGGGGTAGATCCCGGAAATACGGGAGCATCAGAACCCGGCAACGACCCGATTACACGAATGTTGGATGAAGACCCGAATTTTAAGGTCACCTATGTGGAAACGTATACCGGCGGTCAGCAAATTCCTGACCCACAACTGTACGACCTGGTGATTGCACAGGAAACGCTCAGTTCCGGTTCTTCCTTTTTTCAACCGGGTGGAAAGCTGGCTCCGGGCACCATTAAAGCTCCCATCATTTACAATAAGGCCTCTGTTTTCCGTGACGGACGGGCGGTTTCCGAAAGCGACGTAACTGTGCACGATACACAAAATTTATCACTAACGGTGCCCTCTTCGCAACAGGGCCATTCCATTTTTAGTGGAATTAACTTCACCCCGGGAAATGAACTTCGGATTTTTAAAACCACAGCGTCAACAGATGGGGCACCCGGTGGTGGGAAAGCAATGGAGGTAGTCAACAACCTGGATATTTCCACCGAAGAAAGCTTATTGGCTACTGTGCCGGAAATTACTCAAGCCACGCAGGGAGTGGTGCTGAATTATTTCCCTGCCGGCACGCAGCTGGGTACTTCGGCCACCGACCGCTTACAGGTAGATGCCATGGCCTTTGCCATGAGTTACGGCGCACTTGTTGCGGGCGATGGGGCAAATATTTCATCCGAAGGACTTACAATTTGGCGAAATGCCGCCTATCGGCTTACCGGACTTGAAGTGCCGAACCACCTCTATGTAAACGAAGATTTTGTAGTGAGTATTTCCGATGTTCAAGCATCCGACGTGCTTTTAAGTTGCAGTCCTAACCCGACAAGTACGCACACCTTTATTACGGTAAATGGCCAGGTAGGAAGGGCAAACCTTTCGTTGTATTCCATCAACGGGAAACTGCTTTGGGAACATACGCTTACAGGTACGGGGCAACACCGTATACCTTTGACGGTTAGCGGACTACAAAACGGAATGTACCTGCTGAAGCTCAGCTCAGAGACCCATACCTCCACCCTTAAAGTAGTGAAGCGATAAAACCGCAGAGGCAAAAGCGTAGCTAAAAACCCCTATTTATAGCGATAGGCGAAACGGGTTTTATTCGGTTTCTTTGTAGGGTACTTTTCGAAGAAAGAAGAGGGGAGGATGAAAATCCAGAGAATAGCGAAAGAACTGTAAAATTTAAGCCATAGAAAAAGGCCATTGAGAAATGAATTGCATCACCAATTCCTCAATGGCCTTACGTTTTCTACATTAAGAGTGTTATGCCGGGCTAATTGCTTCTGCAGGGCAAACTTCTTCACATGATCCACAGTCGGTACATGCGTCGGCATCAATCACAAAAATATCTCCTTCTGCAATTGCATCCACCGGACATTCAGGTGCGCATGAACCACATGCGGTACAATCATCACTAATTACATAAGCCATACTATTTACCTTTAAAGATTAAAGGTTTAAAAGTATAGTTTTGATTTTCGGATATCAACTGCTGGTGGAATTTTTTTATAGCAGAACTTCAATAAAAATTTAGATTTATTTCGGATAACAACGGAAGCCCGGCAGTATAGGAACGGATTTCCGGCACTTTGAATCACGTTCTCCATTCAACGCTTACTTCAAAATGTGTTGAATGAAATTTATTATTTGTTATTTTTATTGACGTGTTATGCGGTATTGAACAAAAACAAAACTTATCATACAAATAATAGAGATTAAGATGGAATTTATTTCTTCGTATATATTAACAAATAACAGTCAAAAATATTTAGTTGAAATATTAGACAAATTGGCTCTTGTTGCGAATGAAATAATTATTGTAGATAGTGGGAGTCAAGACAAAACTCAGAAAATAGCGATGTCTTATTCAAAGGTTAAATTCTTGTTTCATAGTTTTGAGAACTTTAAACAACAAAGAATTTTTGCAGAAAATCAATGTGCTTATGATAATATATTGTTTGTGGATTCTGATGAAATCCCAGATGAACAGATGATAGATTCGCTTTTAAACCTAAAAGAAAAAGGTATTGATAAAGATGTGTATGGTGTTAAACGGTCTTGGCAGGTCCTGGGGAAAATTGTAACAGCTATTTATCCTGTAACCTGTCCTGATTTCCCAATCCGATTGTATAAAAAAGGGAAAGCGTCCTTGAAGAATTCTAATATGGTTCATGAAAACATATCTAATTTTTCAACAAAAGGCATTATTAAAGGAAGTTTACATCATAAAACATTTCATACAAAAGAAGAATTATTCAATAAATTAGAGTTTTATACAAGTATTGCATCAAACGATTTAATAAATAGAAATAAAACAATAGGCTTACAGAAAGTCATCTTATCACCAATTGCAGCATTCATAAAGTTTTATATTATTAAACAAGGATATAAAGATGGATGCATAGGTTTACTCTTAGGGAAATACGCATTTCTATATACTTTGAAAAAGTATGTAAAAGCAAGAAAAAACATACAACATTTTATATAAGTAATGGCAGGCAATGTGGCAAATATCAAGGTGTGTAACCTGCTCAAACTACGGAGTCTGTAAACTAAACTCTGTCTACAAATATTAATTTTGTAGTATAGAGCAATGGAATCAGAAGAATTTAAAGCCATGCAAGCCAAAGCGCTAGA
>JAUIMD010000522.1 GCA_030433225.1 Bacteroidia bacterium | reverse complement strand
CGGTGCACGACACATCTGCCGAAGTGTTGGGGGCATCCACAAAATTATTGGTATGCACATCCGACGAAGAAAAGCGCGTGCCAAAATGGTTGTTCATCATTCTGCCATTGCTTACCCGGTTATTTTCGAGGGTATTATCGCCGTACAATTGCGCAAAAAACTCCTCGTATTCCAGCAAACCGGCAGCCAGCATCAGGGTTTGGTCTCGGTAGTAGCCCGAACGCCAATCGCCATTTTTATACATTTTTGCCAGTGCAACCTGGGCCAGCTCTTTGCCGTCGCCAAAAATGCCGAATTTAGCCCTGCCGTTGAGCACTTCTTTACGACCGACAACGCTCATTTTACGGCTCGCAAAAACCACCCTGTAATCTTTTAAAACCTGTGCCTTGAATTCTTCGAACGTTAGTTCTGCCGAAGATTTTTTAGTGTCTAATGCCAAAACAATTAACCTTTATGTATGTACTCAAGCTACTAAAACAGATATGAACACGATTCTGTTTATACAAACGTAAAACTGATTATATTTGTATTTGCAGCCTCAAAATTAACACAAAAATTGCAACTTGTACCATTGATGCATCGGTGGATATTGCTATATACCTGGATACTTCTCCCCATCCAATTTATGGTGGGGCAAAATTTAATTACCAACCCCGGTTTTGAAACCTACTCGGTTTGCCCTGATGGCTACAATGTAACCTCCGATAAAGAGCTGGTAGAAGGCTGGTTAATTCCATCGCCCGGCACATCGGACTATTTTAACCGTTGCGACAAAACAGGCAGAGCTGGTGTACCTAAAAACGCCATGGGGTACATGGAGGCGAAAGAAGGGAACGGGTATGCCGGCGTAATTTTATCGGATTTTGCCCTGCTTGAAAAAGGCCAGCGTAACTACCGCGAATACCTGCAAAACAGCATGGCAAAACCCCTAACCAAGGGCACCGTTTACTGCGTAAAACTGTATTTTTGCGTGGCCACCAATTCCCGCTATTCGGTTAACCGACTGGGCGTTTCCTTTACAGAGCACCCTATAAAATCAGATACAAACTTATTGACGCTCCCCCCTCAAATTGAACTCAACCCGGCAACCATT
Source organism: Bacteroidia bacterium (assembly GCA_030433225.1). Taxonomy (GTDB): domain Bacteria; phylum Bacteroidota; class Bacteroidia; order Bacteroidales; family UBA5342; genus JAUIMD01. The sequence continues at coordinate 1,405 of JAUIMD010000522.1, read as the reverse complement.
ATTGACCAGAAAGACGCCTGGATAGAACTGTGCGGAACATATCGTGCCAAAGGTGGCGAGAAGTATCTAACCCTTGGAAATTTTTACCCCGATTCGGCCACCACAGCTTTTGATTTTAAGGAGATGAAAGGCATGGGCACTACCGCTACCCCCACCCGCCTCGAAAACTTTGCGTACTACTTTATTGACATGGTTTCGGTGGAACCCATGGGTGCAGCGTGCTGCTTTGGCCAGGTACAACGGCACAGCTTTCCCGGACCCACTCCGGTAGAAACCGGCAAAACCTACGTATTAAAAAACATCTACTTTGCCTTTGACTCGTTTGAGCTTACCGATGCCTCTTTATCTACCGTAAATAAACTGTACCTGCTGCTGCTTCAAAACCCGCAATGGCGCATCGAAATTTCGGGACACACTGACATTATAGGGGCCTATGCCTACAACCACGCATTGTCATTACAACGTGCCGGTGCCGTAGCTCAATACCTGGTAAGCAAGGGCATTGCTGAAGATCGGGTACATTATTGGGGATATGGTTTTCAGGTGCCGGTGCACTCAAATGCCAGCAGTTACGGGCGCAGTAAAAACCGCAGGGTGGAGTTTAAAGTGTACAACCACACTGCAAAATAAGCCTGCCGGCTAAAAATTGCTTTTTACTTTTTTAAACAGGTTCGAGGCAAAAATAAAGTCGTTCAGTTCGGTATTATCCGAGTCCTTAATTTCGTCTTTTGTGCCCTCCCATTCTTTATTGCCTTTGCTTATGTACACAATGTGCTCTCCAATTTCCATTACTGAGTTCATATCGTGCGTATTCACAATGGTTGTCATCCCAAATTCACGGGTAATTTCCTGAATCAACTGATCAATGGTAAGGGAGGTTTTAGGATCGAGGCCCGAGTTGGGCTCATCGCAAAACAGGTATTTGGGGTTGAGCGCTATGGCCCGGGCAATGGCCGTACGTTTTTGCATCCCCCCACTGATTTCGCCGGGTGTTAATTTAGCAGCATCCAGAATATTGACCCGGTCCAGGCAAAAGGCAGCCCTTTTTTGTTTTTCAGCATTGGTCATGCGGGTAAACATGTGCATTGGGAACAGCACATTTTCTTCTACCGACATTGAATCGAATAAGGCAGCCCCTTGAAAAAGCATGCCCATTTCCCTGCGAATCATCTTTCGGTCTTTACTGCGTTTTAGGGCAAAAAAATCGCGATCGTTAAAAAACACCTTGCCTCCATCCGGTTTAAACAGGCCAACAATACATTTCAGCAGCACTGTTTTTCCACTTCCGCTTTGGCCGATAATGAGGTTGGTTTTCCCTTGTTCAAATACTGCCGAAACGCCTTTCAGTACTTCCTTTTGTTCAAACCTTTTGTATATATCTCTAATTTCGATCATGTTAACAACA
>JAUIMD010000521.1 GCA_030433225.1 Bacteroidia bacterium | reverse complement strand
AAACCTGGAGGACAAAGTGAAACTACTGAAGTTTGCCGGAAAGGTGTTTTCTACCTACTATACCCTGGGGAAATGTGTAGGCAATTTTTACGGACATCTGGTACCTTCAACCGGCTATTTACAGGTGTTTGGATTGGAGAAATACCACGACGGGGTGTTGCTGCGCATGCCCAAAAAAGAAGACCCGAATCACCTTGAACCTTTTCAGCCGCAACCCAAGCTAATGGAAATTTTCCGCGAATTTTCAGACTGGAACCGCATAATGAAAACCCAGAACATAGGGGATTTGAACGAAGGATATGCCAACGGAAATGCCTTTGATATGATTAAGGTGGCCGAGGCGTTTCACGAAAAAAAAGTGGCCAACATCGCTGATATGATTGCCGCACACAAAGGGAAGGTAAAAGTGGTATTGGTGGCGGGCCCGTCCTCGTCGGGCAAAACAACTTTCAGCAAACGACTGTCGTTACAGTTGAAGGTGGCCGGAATCCATCCCATTGCATTAAGCATGGACGATTACTTTCACGAACGGGAAGAAACGCCGCTGGATGCCCAGGGAAACTACGATTTTGAATCGATTTACGCCATAGATTTAGAATTGTTTAACCAGCAGATGCGGGCCTTGCTGGCCGGAGATGAAGTGGAAATTCCCGAATTTGATTTTACCGAAGGAAAGAAATTTTTTAGGGGAAAAACCCTCAGGCTTCAGGAAAAAGATGTGCTGATTATTGAAGGAATCCACGCGCTGAACCCTATGTTGAGCCAGGTAATTCCGGATGAAAATAAATTTCAGATCTATGTGTCAGCCATTACCACCATTTCTATTGATGACCACAACTGGATACCTACCAGCGATAACCGGCTGATAAGGCGCATTGTACGCGATTACCGCTACCGCAACTACTCGGCTGTTGACACCATTAGGCGCTGGCAAAGTGTACGCAATGGCGAAAATAAGTGGATCTATCCCTACCAGGAAAATGCAGATGTAATGTTTAACTCGGCCCTTATTTTTGAACTGGCAGTGCTGAAAAAATATGCAGAGCCCATTTTACGGGAGGTACCTCAAAACGTGCCTGAATATGCAGAAGCCAAACGCCTGATAAAGTTCCTGGGACTTTTCCGCGAATTGCACGACCGGCAAATTCCTCCCACTTCTTTGCTGCGCGAGTTTTTAGGGGGAAGCAGTTTTCAGTACTAACCCAAATGCCAGCCTCCTGGCAATATGCAATGCGGTAAACAATCCTTTTTATTAGCGGTTTTAACACAGAGCAGTTACGCTGGTGCGTACAGTATTCTTATGCTACTCATTAAATAGTTTAAGGCTAACTTGTCTAAATTCTGTGTAGTTTTGTTGTCGAAATACTCTTAATAATGGGGTAATCCCATAAAAAACATAGCATATAATGGAACAAAAACCTGCTTCGCAGCTCCTTATTATATTTGGAGCCTCGGGAGATTTAACGTATCGAAAGTTAATTCCTGCCGTTTACGATTTGTACAAAAACAAGCAGTTGGCCGATAATTTTGCCGTTTTGGGCGTGTCAAGAACCGCCATTAGCGACGACGATTTTAGAAGCAAATTGAAAGAGGGGATTGAAGAATTTGCACAGTTGGAAACCGATGCAGCAGACGCATTTCTGAAGAAATTGTTTTACCTGCCCATTGACACCTTTAAGCAGGACGACTACCTAACCCTGTCCAAAAAAATTAAGGAACTGCAAAAAAGTCAATCGCTGGAAGACAACATTTTGTATTACATGAGTACGCCACCCAAAATGTTTCCTGTCATCAGCGAAAACCTCAAATTTGCCAAACTCAATGCCGAAACCAAGTCAACCGGTTTTCGAAGAATCATTATCGAAAAACCTTTTGGTACCGACCTGGAAAGTGCCTTGGAGTTGAACGAGGTTATTAAAAAAGTATTCCACGAAAAACAAGTATACCGCATTGACCACTACCTGGGTAAGGAAACGGTACAAAACCTGCTGGTAACCCGTTTTTCCAACGCCATTTTTGAGCCCTTGTGGAACCGTAATTTTGTTTCGCATGTGGAAATCATTTCCTCCGAAAATATTGGCGTAGGCAAACGAGGTGGATATTACGATCAGTCGGGTGCTTTGCGCGATATGTTTCAAAACCACTTGCTGCAACTGTTGGCCCTGGTTGCCATGGAACCACCCGCAGTATTGGAGCCGGATGCCATACGAAACGAAATTATGAAACTGATGCAGTCGCTGCGTCCGTTTACCGATGAAACGGTGGCCAGCAATATAATTCGCGGGCAATATACCGGATCAAAAATAAGAGGGGAGGAAGTGAATTCGTACCGCGATGAAGAAGGGGTGCCGGATACTTCGCGTACCGAAACCTTTTTGGCAGCCAAGCTTTTTATTGACAACTGGCGCTGGTCCGATGTGCCGTTTTTTGTGCGCACAGGTAAGCGACTTCCAACCCGGGTTACCGAAATCGTAATCAGCTTTAAACCCACACCACATCAC
>JAUIMD010000520.1 GCA_030433225.1 Bacteroidia bacterium | reverse complement strand
GCAATTCGCGCAGTTTATTGGCCGAACCAGCGTGATTGTTCAACAGTGCATTTACGTAATAATGCTCGGCTTTCACCAGGCTACCGCATACATCCTGCCCAAAAGAAATGGCCTCAATTTTCTGTTCACTCACCCGATGAAACCTTTTCTCGTAGGTTTCATCCAGCAATGCCAATGTGGTATTGATCACAATGATTATAATACCTGCCAGAATAACTCCGAAAAAGACCTTTTTAAGTTTCATCTTACTACTGTATTGCCCGGAGATACGCTAATCCGGGTCATGCCATTCCACCAGGCACAGGCCGGTGGGTCAGTATTTGTTTTTTAACGCTTTTGTTTTTCCACTTACCGCCAACACCATTAAGGTTATTCCCAAGGCAATAAAAGGAATGCTTAATTTTTGTCCCAGATTTAGGGCCATGTCCACTTCGCTGGCCACCTGGTTTTCTTTAATAAATTCAATAAAAAAACGGGCAATAAAAATACAGGTAAACAAAACTCCGGTCATTAACCAGGGAATATCTCCGGCATTCTTTTTCCAATAGAGCCACATCAGCAGTAAAAAAGTGAGGGTATAGGCCAACGACTCATACAAGTGGGTTGGATGCTTTGGCACCGCATAAATGGTTGCCGTTGCCGTATAGCGTCCGGAACCTTTGCGAACGTGTATATCGGGTACTTCACCTTCGGGAATAAACAAGTTTTCCTGACTGCCCACCGAAGTTACATCAGGTTTTAACAGGGGAAAAATATTGCGCTCCATCATGGAACGTACCATATCTTCAGTTACTACATTTCGAGTGAAGGTAACCAACAATTGCACCGGATATCCCCCGTTGTTTACAGGCACATTTTCTTTGGTTTTGGAAACCTGAAACGTTTCCACGTACTTTTGAAATTCTTTTGATCCGTTGTAAAACCGGGTAAGTTTGGTGTCCTGCACATAAACAAATCCTTTGTCGGAACCGGTGGCGTCACCATAAATTTCGCTATTGGCAAGGTTACCGAGGCGGATAAATAAGGCACCCAATGCCACTACAATTACAATGCGGTCGCCAATCCACGACATGGGCTTTTTTGCTACACGCTTACTAAAAATGTACATGGAAACAATAATACCTATGCCGGCACCATGACTGGCAAGGCCTCCTTCCCACACTTTGAGAATTTCTATGGGGTTGGCTAAATAATAGGCGGGCTGGTAAAAAAGGCAATGTCCAAGCCGTGCGCCTACAATAATGCCAATCATCATATACCACAACAGGGTATCGAGCCAGGCTTCGGGCTGTTTCTCCTTTTGAAAGATTTTTTTAATGATGTAATACCCAATAATAAAGGAAATTACAAACATCAATCCATAATAACGGATGCGCGGAAAGCCCAGGTCAATTATGTCGGGATCGAGGTTCCAAAGGATAAAATTCAGCATGTTGTAGTTTTGTTTTACAGTAAATTAAGCCGGACGTCCGTGGCAGCTTTTGTATTTCTTTCCGCTTCCGCAGGGGCAGGGCTCGTTACGCCCCACTTTTTTCTCCACACGTACCGGCTGTACTTTTTCCTGACGCGGCGGCTGTTGCCCGTCACCTCCTTGCTCACGTGGGCGCGATGCATCGGCATCGTCCTTCTGTGTACGGTATTTACTGGTATCACTACGGCGGGTAACCGCTTCTCTTACGTCCTGAGGGTCGCGCGTTGGAATTTGCGCTTTCAACAGGGTAGATGCTACTTTTTTATTGATGGAATCCAACATGGTTTTAAACAGGTTGAACGACTCAAATTTATAAATCAGCAAGGGGTCTTTTTGCTCATAGGTAGCATTTTGTACGCTCTGACGCAATTCATCCAGCTCTCGCAGGTGCTCCTTCCAGGCCTCATCAATTAACAACAATAAAGCGGTTTTTTCCAAAGAGCGCACCACCTCTTTCGACTCTGACTCGTACGCTTTTTTCAAATTCGCGCTGATGTTAAACATGCGCTTCCCATCCGTAATGGGTACCAGAATATTTTCGTATTGCCCCGCTTTATTTTCGTATACATCCTTTATTACCCGGTGGGCAATTTCGGCCATTTTATCCGCCTTCCGCACATACGCCTCTATTACATGGTCGTACGTTTTATCCACCAGGGTTTCGGCACTTTCTGCCTTAAATGCATCTTCATCAAAGGGTGGATTAATGGAGAGGTGACGGAACATTTCCAGTTTCAGGCTTTCATAGTCACCGGATTCGCGGTATTCGTTCACCAGGCTCTCGCACGAATCGTAAAAGATGTTGGAAATTTCAACGCCCATGCGTTCTCCCAATAATGCATGACGGCGTTTGCGGTAAATCACTTCCCGCTGGTTGTTCATCACATCATCGTATTCGAGCAAACGTTTACGCACGCCAAAGTTGTTTTCTTCCACCTTTTTTTGTGCCCTTTCAATGGATTTTGAAATCATGGAGTGTTGAATCACTTCCCCTTCCTCCAGTCCTAAACGGTCCATAACCTTTACAATACGATCTGAAG
>JAUIMD010000519.1 GCA_030433225.1 Bacteroidia bacterium | reverse complement strand
ACCGCACCACACCATTAGCCACATGCCTATTCAACCGGCTGGTGCCAAAGGCATTCAGGGACAAATTTATCTTGACAAATCCTATGAAGATGGACTAAAAGACCTGGCCGGTTTTTCACACATTATTTTAGTGTATCATTTCCACAAGGTGAACAGGTTTCAACTTACAGTTAAACCTTTTATGGACGATGCGGAACATGGCATTTTTGCCACCCGGTCGCCACTTCGTCCATCTAAAATTGGCATGTCTATTGTGCGCCTCATCCAGGTAAAGAACAACATCGTGTATTTTGATGGAGCCGACATGCTGAACGATACCCCCCTGCTTGATATTAAGCCTTTTTTTAGGCAAACGGATAATGTGCCGGAAGCAGTGAGCGGTTGGCTGGATCAAAAAGCCGACGAATTGGCTTCAACTATGCGATCGGATGATCGTTTTGCGTAAGCAACTCAAATGCATTCCGGCTTAACTTTAAATGAAAAACATATCCTTTTTTATTTTGCAATACAGCTTCCAGGGGGTGCGGGTTTGCATCAACCATGGTTGGAATCCATTTTTTGAGCGTATAATCGATAACAATCAGCAGGCCTGATTCTGACCCTAAAGCAACAAAACGTTCCCTGTCTCCACTGTAGAGGCTTACATTCATTGTCTCCTTTACTTTTGCAACGATGGGAGCCACAGGGTGCGCCGGAATACCTATTTCACTTATGTTTAAAATGCTTTGTGGGGTGAATGTTTTTTGTGCGGTGGAAGTTTGGTTTTTCCTGGCAATAAACTCTACAATGTTAGCATCTGCATCGTGGAAATAAACGGCCCGGGCATTCCAGTCAGGAAAGTCCACCACATCATTTCCGGCAAAGGGCAATAGGGCTAAGTGTGAATTCACCCACGCACAGGCTTCCTCAATTTGGTGAGGCGGAATGTTAAATGCAAAATGGTATTGTGTGTGCTCTTGTCCCTGCCTGAACGTAAGTTTGGAACTGCCTGCCTTAACGGTAAACCGATCCACTTTGTTGGTTAAAAGAGACAATCCCAGAACCTGAGAATAAAAATGCAACTGCTTTGGTACGTTTTGGGTGTACAAGATAAGCTCATTAATAATCATAACGCAAGGATTGTTTTTACAAATATACCAGGCTTGTTCGTGCAAATGAATTGAGATTCTGTATGTCAGCATTTATAGGATCAATATCTCATCAAACTCCTCACAAAAAGCAATCGTTTCTTACATTTGTTACCATCTAAAAATGAGCAAAAATGAAAGATAGCATGTACGTAATACCGGTTATTAACCTGGCCCTGATTTTTATACCTGTTGCCGTGGTTATTGGCATCATGGTAAAATGGATGCACCCAATAAAGTCAACCATGGTGGCCCTGGCGCGCATGGTTATTCAATTGGTGCTGGTTGGTTACGTGCTCACTTTTATTTTTGAAACCGATTACCCCTGGCTTATTGCGGCTATTCTCACCACCATGGCCTTAATTGCCAGTTGGATTTCGTTACGCATGGTTCCGGAATTGCGGAATATCCTCTATAAAAATGCAGTTATTTCTGTTTTTCTGGCCAGTTTTGGAACCATTGCAATTGTAACGCAAGGGGTATTGCGTTTACAGCCGTGGTATGCGCCTCAGTTTATGATTCCCCTGGCCGGAATGATTTTTGCCAACTCAATGAACAGCATCAGCCTGGCAGCCGAGCGTTTTTTTTCGGAGAAAGAAAGGGGTACGAATTATACCAATAGCCGACGAATAGCCTTTAAAGCTGCACTCATTCCAAACGTAAATAGTCTATATGCAGTGGGCCTGGTTTCTCTTCCGGGCATGATGACGGGTCAAATTCTGTCGGGAGTATCGCCCCTAATCGCAGTACGTTACCAGATTATGGTAATGTGCATGGTATTTGGAGCTGCCGGAATAGCGGCAGCAATCTTCCTGTTTTTATGTAAAAATGTGGATATCCCTTCGCAGGTTTTACAGAAAGACGAAAGCCAAAACAAGTAAAGCCAGACTCAAAAGTCCTACAATGCCGTACAAAACCTGCATTTTTTTGTGTTGTTTTTGGGCATCCTGACGCACATGCTCCATGGCGGCATCAATTTCCTCCCGGGTGTGTTTGGGAACGGACAATTCTGTTTTCCTGTGGCTTGCGCCCTTTTGACTAACGCTTCTCCATTTGTTTTTTTCCCGTCGCCCTTTTTTGAGCGCCGCATTTTGTTTCATGCGGTTTACCATATCCAGTACGTGGCCTGCAGAACTCATGATTCATGTATTTGAAGGGATCTACTGATCCGGGTTATTCTCCTTAAAATCCACCCAATAATCTTTAATGGTGGATTTTACTTCGCGGTGCAAAATCAACATGCCAAGCAGGTTGGGCATGGCCATAAACGCAATGGTAATGCCTGAGATGATCCAAACAATAGAGGTGTCAATCATTGAGGCCGCAAAGAAACCTACAATATACAGAATTCGGTAATAAATAACGTACTTGTTTCCAAATAAATAGGC
>JAUIMD010000518.1 GCA_030433225.1 Bacteroidia bacterium | reverse complement strand
GATAACAGGGTAACGGTTTCCAAAAAAGATGCGGTGGAAAAAGGCATCGTAATAATTCTCGTTAAACGAGAGTCGGGTGAGCAATGAAACCTCATTAAAATCGATGTAGGGTACCGTTTGACCGTTTTTTTGGAACGGCACAAAAAGCCCCTGATGCACCCGGTTGCGGTCGTATTTTAGTTTGTGGGTAAAGCCCTGTTTCCAGTCGTGCTCAACAAAGGCCGAAAACTGCTGGAAGCTAGACATGTTGGTGTTTTGCGTGATTTGAAACATGGAAGAGATGATGTTGTCTTCTCCCACGGTGTACGCATTTTCTTTTACGAGGGAAAGGTGGTCGTTGTAGCCTATCATGGCAATGTCGTTCCAGTACCGGACTCCGAAAATGGTATAGCGGGTTTTAGGATATTTCAAAAACAGGTTTCCACCATATTTCGATTTTTTATCCACTGAACCATACCCGTAATATCCCCCTACCGAGAAATTTTCAGACAATTCTCTGCTGGTGCGCAGAGGAAGAGTAAATCGGTCGCCTTCAACGGCATTGGTACGGTAAAAATTCAGGAAAGGGCCGATGTCAATAATACCAGCATTGTAATAGCCGCGCAATCCCATATCCAACAATTTCTCGGTTTGCTGAACCACGGGGTTTTTTTTCATTTTGTGCAGGGTTTGATCCATGCTGGCATACATGGTGTCGCGGTCCTGCAGGCGGTAACGGTTCATTAAATCCTCGCGTTGCACCTTGTTTAACGGCACCAATTGCAACGCATTTTCTTTTGTGGAAAGCAACCCCAGGTCGCTGGCTTTCTCGGGGTAATATGTGGCACTTTTGTTGGCTACAATGGTTACCTGTTTTTTTGTGGTGTCGTCGTTTAAATGGTGCCTGAATGTGACGTATACGTGCTGTTTTTCGTAAAACCAGGTGGAATCGCTAACCCGTTTAAAGGTATTGTGAACCTTCAGTTGTTTAATGATGTTGATGTTGGCTTTGGGATTTAAATCCGCATAAAAATCGGTGATGGCGTAGGTGCTGTCTTCCACCCAAAAATAGCCGTTAAAGGCCAGGTCTTTTACCCGGCGTGCCCAGTAAATTACTTTGTATTGTGTTTTTCCGTTTTCAATTAACGTATCTGTAATCAGGTATTTATAATTGAAAGTGCCGTTAAATGCCAGCGGACTGGCAAAATCGCGGTTCATAATTTGAATGTAGTTGTTGTAAAAATTCACCCGGTCGGTAATGGGCGAAACAAAAGCCATCATTTGGGGGCTGTTAAAAAACGACAAGCCATTGTTGGCAACCGATAGCTGCTGCCTTTCGTTCAAATTATTGGAGAAATCCCGCGTGTCTCGTGTTAGTTCTTCGGATAAAACCAGGGGCATCAACATGGAGCTATCATCGGTGGCAATTAGTGTTTGATCCAGATTGCTGAATACCTGGTTTTCGACAAGGCGCTTGTCGAGCTGCTCCATAGCCACTGTGGTTCTGCTAAAAACCATGGTTTCCAGCGGAGAAATTTGATCGGGGTCGTTTTGTTTACGGTTTGCGTGTATGTTTTTTACCAACTGGTTGGCAGGATTTTCGCGGGGACCTACCCTAATTTCCTGAATTTCGTTAAGGATTGCACTCAACTCCACCACATTTGCTTTTTTCCCTGACAAGTCGGTAACGGCAATGGTTTGGGTTTCGTATCCAATAAACGAAATGCTAAGCTGTGTTTCGTTGGGGGGAATGTTGAGCTGAAAAAAGCCAAGGGTATCTGTTGAAGTGCCTATACCTTTATCGGTCATGCAAATGACGTTTACAAAGGGTAGCGGTTCACCCGTATTGGCATCCACCACCTTGCCACTTATGCGCTTGTTTTGAGCAATGGCAAGCCACGAGCATAAAATAAATATATGAAGTAAAACGATACGCATATAGGCAGTTAAGGTTGTAAAACAGGTTTTTTTGCGGGCGACGATATTTGGTATATAATAGGATTGCAAGCGTTACATCAATTAATGGTTGTAGGTAAAGACCATTAATTGGAGGAAAGGTTGCTGTTTAATCCTTCTTTTTTCCGTAAGCCAGATCGCCGGCATCGCCCAGGCCAGGTACAATGTACGATTTGTCGTTCAATTCATCATCTATAACTCCAACCCAGAGTGTAATGTTTTTCTCGTTGTTTAAAAATTTACGCACATAATTCACGCCTTCTTTACTGGCTATTATGGCACACAAATGGGTGTATTTGGGAATTCCTTTGGCTTTTAAAGCATCAAAAGCCAGGGAAAACGACAGGCCCGAAGCCAGCATCGGATCCACCAAAATAAGGGTTTTGTCGGATAAATCGGGCGAACTGATGTACTCCACATGCACATCAAATTCAGTTTTGCTCACGTATTTCCGATAGGCCGAAATAAAGGCATTTTCGGCCTTGTCTAGATAGTTTAAAAAGCCATTGTGAAACGGAACCCCGGCCCGTAAAATGGAGCACAAAACGTAACGAACATCCGGTAACGCATGCGTTGCCAGC
>JAUIMD010000517.1 GCA_030433225.1 Bacteroidia bacterium | reverse complement strand
TATCGTGGTTAGGCCCGCAATTTAAAAATGTGGATCTAAGCTTTCTAAGCTTTATCATGTTTATTGCCATCATTGCCTCCATGGTACAATTGGTGGAAATGATTGTTGAAAAGTTTGCCCCTGCACTCTATTCTTCCCTGGGTATTTTCCTTCCGCTTATCGCTGTAAACTGTGCCATTTTGGGTGGATCGCTGTTTATGCAGGAAAAAGGATTTGCCAACGTTGGAGAAGCCACCACCTATGGTTTAGGAAGTGGTATTGGCTGGTGGCTTGCCATTATTGGTATTGCTGCCATTCGTGAGAAAATTAAGTATTCAGATATCCCCAAGCCGCTGCGCGGTTTAGGAATTGCCTTTATCATTACTGGTTTAATGGGAATGGCGTTTATGGGATTTATGGGAATCAAATTATAAACCTGATTAAAGAAAAGCAATATGATTTTATTAGCTGAACAAGGAATGACCGTCGGTATCAGCATTGTAATTTTCCTTTTAATCGTCTTGTTGCTGGTATCAGTGCTGCTGTATGCCAAAACAAAACTTACCCCCTCAGGAAAAGTTACGCTCAACATTAACGGAGGAGATTCCAAAATAGAAACCAATCAGGGCCAAACCTTACTCGGTGCATTGGGTAACGAAAAAATATTTTTACCATCGGCCTGTGGTGGAGGTGGTACCTGTGGAATGTGCCGTTGCCAGGTACCAGACGGAGCCGGAACTATTTTACCTACCGAAACCGACTTTTTTAGCCGCAAAGAGCAAAACGACAATTGGCGTTTGGCTTGCCAGGTAAAAGTGAAAGGCGACCTGGAACTAAAAATTCCCCAGGAAGTAATGGGAATTAAAAAGTGGGAATGCGAAGTGGTGTCCAACCGCAACGTAGCTACTTTTATTAAGGAATTTGTGGTAAAACTTCCCGAAGGTGAAATCCTTGATTTTAAATCGGGGGGATACATTCAAATTGATGTGCCAAAAATCGATGTCGATTTTAAAGACATGGATATTGACGATAAGTTTAAAGAAGATTGGGAGAAATTCGGAATGTTTGACCTCAAAATGTCAAACCCTGAGCCCACTTACCGTGCTTATTCTATGGCTAACCACCCTGCTGAAGGAAACATTGTAATGCTGAACATCCGTATTGCAACTCCGCCTTTCGATAGAAACACCGGTGGTTTTATGAAAGTAAATCCGGGACTTTGTTCTTCATTTATTTTCTCACGGAAGCCCGGTGATAAAGTAACCATCTCAGGTCCTTACGGTGAGTTCTTTATTAAACCAACGGAGCGTGAAATGATGTTTATTGGTGGAGGTGCCGGTATGGCGCCCATGCGTTCGCACATCTTCCACCTGTTTAAAACTGTTAAAACCGGTCGTCCGGTGACTTTCTGGTACGGTGCACGTTCCATGAAAGAAGTGTTCTACAAAGAAGAATTTGATGCCATTGCAGCAGAATTTCCAAACTTTAAGTGGAACCTTGCCTTAAGTGAGCCACTGCCCGAGGATAACTGGACCGGCTATACCGGATTTATCCACCAGGTAATTTTAGATAACTACCTCAATAATCATGAGGAACCCGAAGATGTGGAATACTACATCTGTGGACCTCCAATGATGAACTCTGCCGTTACAAAGATGCTCTACGATTTAGGAGTGCCGGATGAAATGGTAGCCTTCGATGATTTTGGATCATAAACATAAAAAAGAGGAATGACGCAGGTTGTTCCTCTTTTTCGTTATAGCCCCTTGATTTAGGATGTACATTTCTCTAACTTTTGTGTTTAAAAATGGAAACCCATGGGAAAGCATAAACACAAAAATCCAGCCGTAGAAACCGAGTTTTCAACCGGTAAGCACATCCACCAGGAAGAATACGAGGTTGAAATAGAAAAACTCTTTAAGGAACTTGTTAAGCTGCAGGAATGGATTAAACAGAAAAAACTGAAGGTAGTGGTGTTGTTCGAAGGGCGTGATGCTGCGGGTAAAGGAGGGGTTATAAAACGCATTACTGAACCTTTAAATCCCCGGGTTTGCAAAGTAGTGGCATTGGGTACTCCCACTGAACGTGAAAAAACGCAATGGTATTTTCAGCGCTATATTGCACACCTGCCCGCTGGTGGCGAAATGGTGCTGTTTGACCGAAGCTGGTACAATAGGGCAGGGGTGGAAAAGGTTATGGGTTTTTGTACAGATGAGGAATACCGTGAATTTATGCGTTCGTGTCCTGAATTTGAACGCATGTTGGTACGTTCCGGCATACTACTGATTAAATACTGGTTTTCAGTATCGGACGAAGAACAGGAAAAGCGTTTTCAGGCCCGGATTGATGATCCGACCAAGCGCTGGAAACTGAGTCCGATGGATTTGGAATCACGCGCTCGCTGGGTAGATTACAGCAAGGCCAAAGATGAGATGTTTAAATTTACCGACATTAAACAGGCGCCTTGGTATGTTGTGCCGGCCGACAATAAAAAACGGGCACGCCTGAATTGCATCAGCCATTTGTTAAGCTTAATTCCGTACGAAGATTTA
>JAUIMD010000516.1 GCA_030433225.1 Bacteroidia bacterium | reverse complement strand
ACAGCAAGGCCAAGGATGAGATGTTTAAATTTACCGACATTAAACAGGCGCCTTGGTATGTTGTGCCGGCCGACAATAAAAAACGGGCACGCCTGAATTGCATCAGCCATTTGTTAAGCTTAATTCCGTACGAAGATTTAACGCCTGGCCCCATCGAGCTTCCTCCACGAACGAAACACGATAATTACATCCGCCCACCATTTTCAGACCAGACCTTTGTGCCGGAAAAATTTTAAAGAGCAAGCAGTGATTGAAAGGTCAGCAGGCGTTCTTCCATTTCGCTATATTGCCCAATGCTCACCATCGATACGCTTATGCGCACCCCACTGTTCTCAGGGCTTCCCATAATTTGAAGAGAGGTGCAGCTAATGCCGCAGCGCAACAGGTTTTTCATAAGTGTTTCGGTTTTCATTCCCGGATACGTCAGGGTAAAGTAAAAACCATCGGCCAGGTCTGCCTTGTCATCGTGGTCGTACACCAACCGAAATCCATATTTCAGGAAAAGGAATTTCATGAATTTTGCCCGTTCGGCATAGGTATGTACATGGTGCAGAAAATTAAACGTTCCATCGTTACTGGCTTTTAACATGGCATGCAGGCCAAATTGTGCGGTATGCGAGGTGCCGGCCGAAAGCAGGTAAATGCCATCCTGTACCAAGGCATTCCCTAAAAGGGCATTGTCTCCATACGTTAACAAATGTGGGAACTCCCTGTTCCATAGATTATTGGAAACCAACATGGCACCCACCCGTTGCCCCGCATAACTAAACGCCTTTGAACTGGAAATTAATAAAATGTATTGCGCTGTATATTTTGCCACCGTAGGTTGAAAGGGCGGCACTCCCGGTTTACTGTAATCGTATCGGAAATCCATCCCAAAATAGGCCAGGTCTTCCACCGCCACAATGTCCAGTTCGGTAGCAACGCGTCCAATGCTCTCCAGTTCCTTTTCTGTTAGGCAAATCCATGTCGGGTTATTGGGGTTGGAATAGATGAGAACGGAAACATGGTGAAGCATGCACTGTTTTTTTAGCTCCGGGTACAACTTTTCTCCACGGAAAGAAAAAATTGGGAAACTGATTTGCGGGATTCCGGCCACCTGCGCCTGGCGCTTTTGTATGGCAAAGCCCGGATCAATAAACAACACTCCCTGGCGTCTTTTTTCTCTTCGGGCTACCAGCAAACACACGATCATCGACCCCATCATAGCACCGGCAGTGACCAGGCAATTTCTGGCCGGAATTGTTATATCCAGAAACCTTGCCGCAAACCGGGCCAGCTCTGATTTCAATTCGGGCAATCCATCGATGTTGGCATACAGAGATGATTTTCCGGCCTGCAGCGCTTTTATTTCAGCAGCAAGGCCTATTTCCGGGGTCGGCAGTCCGGGCACACCCATGTCCATTCGTAAAAAGGTAAGGGTGGAGTGTGCCTGCAGGTAGTGTACAATACCGACAACCTCCCGTATGGATGCAGTACGCAGGTTTTTTGCCGACGATTGTTTGAGGGCTTCATCTATCAGGTATTCAGGCAGGGCGTTCATACGTTTGTTTTATAGCATTATTCTGGCATCCACTACCACCAGGGTTTCACCCTTTGCCATAATCGGATTCAAATCAAGCTCTGCAATTTCAGGATGCTGGAGAACCAGGTTCGAAAGGTTGTGTAGCAGAGCCACCAGGTGGTCCTTCGAAACCGGCGGGTGCCCACGGTAGCCCTCCAGTAAAGCACGTGGTTTAAAATGCTCTAATAGTCCTCTTAACTCTTTTTCTGACACTGGCAACAAGGTCGATACAAATGCTTTTTGCAATTCCACACCTATGCCTCCTTGCCCAAAATACAGGGCATACCCCAGGTCGTCTATACGCTTTATTCCGGCATACAACTCTACACCACCCACCATTTCCTGTACCATTACTCCCGTACTACCCTCAATGGCCAGTAGGTGTTTCACGGCATCTTCCAAATCGTGCAGGTGGCGAATGTTCAGTACAACTGCATCGCGTTCCGATTTATGAATCAAACCTGTGCTTTTGGCAGCAAAGGGAAAGTGAAGTTCACCGGTCTTGTACAGCGCTTTTACGTTTGTAATCAACTTGTGTGGAGCAAATAAAATATGGGCATGCTGCAACCAGTTAATGGTGGTTTCTTCCGGTAGGAGCCGTGCCGAATGAGCGGGCGTAGCATGCGGAGGAAGCAGATCCGTAGCATCAGGAACCGGATCGTAACGCAATTTTCCCAGGGCTTTGGCAAGGTGTACCTCATCAAAAAATACGGGCATTTCGGCGGCTGCCTGCTGTATGGCTCGTTGGGCCGAATTTACAGAAGGCAGTACCAGGTATACCGGCTTTTTGCACGCCTGTATAGCATCCGTAAGGTGCGGAAGTACTTGCTCCAGATCTTCCATGCCGGTGGATCCGTACAGAAGTATAATAAAATCAATTTCATCGGAATGGTCAAGGTGTGGCAGCAATTCCAACACTTGCGAAATGGTAGCAGTTGCCAGTACATCAATAGGGTTGCGCACGGCAG
>JAUIMD010000515.1 GCA_030433225.1 Bacteroidia bacterium | reverse complement strand
TTCACCCGGTAATTGGCTACACCATAAAAGGCTGTATCTGGTACCAGGGCGAAACCAATTACAAGGAAGCAGACCGGTATTTGGAGCTGTTTCCAAAAATGGTGGCTGAATGGCGCAACTTATGGGGCATTGGTGAATTTCCATTCTATTATGCCCAAATTGCACCCAACACCTATTCCATTTATACCCCGGGAGAATACAACGAAAAATACAATTCGGCCTATTTACGCGAGGCCCAACTCAAAGCTATGGATGTCATTCCAAACAGTGGTATGGCGGTGTTGATGGATGTTGGGGAGGAATTCAATATACACCCTATGAAGAAGAAAGAAGGGGGCGAGCGACTTGCATTATGGGCATTAGGTCAAACCTATGGATTCCGCGATTTTAGTTACAAAAGTCCAACTTTTAACGACATAGAGGTGAAAGGAAGTCAGTTGATTGTCTCATTTAATAATGCTTCCAACGGATTAACGACATTTGGAAAAGAACTTACCGGTTTTGAAATAGCCGGCGAAAATAAGGTGTTCTACCCTGCCGATGCGCATCTTCGGGCAAAATCGGTGGTGCTCACGTCACCCCATGTGGAAAAACCAGTGGCAGTGCGCTATGCCTTTAAAGATTTTATTGTGGGTTCGCTTTATGGCACCGATGGTCTTCCCGTTTCGTCTTTTAGGTCGGATGACTGGTAAAAAAACCTGACAATTTCTTTGCGCACTTAGCGGTTAAAAAGTTTTTAAAATGAGAACAAACTTATACCTCATATTTCTGCTATTTATTACCCTCTTACCAGTATTTGGTGCAACGAGGGATTACAATGTGGTCTGGAACCGTCAAAGCCAAAATTCATCCGAATCCATGCCATGTGGAGGAGGAGATATTGGCCTGAATGTATGGGTGGAAAACGGAGACATCCTGTTTTACATAGCCCGTAGTGGCACTTTCGATGAAAACAACAGCATGCTTAAATTAGGAAGGGTTCGGGTGCGTCTATCTCCCAATCCTTTTAAAGGAGGCGATTTTAAGCAGGAGCTGAATCTCGAAACCGGATCGGTTACCGTTTCAGGCGGGGGTGTTACACTGTTGCTTTGGGTGGATGTATTTCACCCGGTAGTGCATGTGGAAACGGAAGGTGCATCCACAACACAAATGCAGGTTTTTTATGAAAACTGGCGGTACGAGGATAAACTTCTGCAGAAAAATGAAAGCTTCCAGAATTCCTATAAATGGGCACCACCTAAAGGGTTAATGACGAAAAAGGATGAAATTGATTTTAAAAACAACAACATCGTTTTTTATCACCAAAATAAGGGCGAATCGGTTTTTGATGTAACGGTGGCCCAGCAAAAAATGGAATCGGTAAAAGACCAATTATACAATCCATTAAAAGACCTGACCTTTGGGGGTATTCTTACGGGAAATAATCTGGAAGCGGGAGAAATTAAATTGGGTAAGTATGTCTCCACCACTTTTAAATCCTGGGAATTACATTCGGTAAAGGAAAGCAAAAAACATCAATTCCAAATTCAATTACATACGGGTAAGTATGCTAACGCTTCCCTATGGAAGAATGCATTAAACGCTGAAATATTAAGTTACAAAACCGTTGAAAAAAAAGCCCGAAAAAATACCCAGGAATGGTGGGGAAAGTATTGGGAGCGAAGCTTTGTTTTCATGGACTCCAGCAATGTGGGTCAAAATTCAAAGGCCTGGGAGGTTGGCAGAAACTACCAACTCTTCAGGTACATGCTGGGTTGCAATGCATTTGGAGATTATCCTACCAAATTTAATGGGGGATTATTTACCTACGATCCCGAATTTGTGAATGACGCCCGGCCATTTAGCCCTGACTTTAGGAACTGGGGCGGTGGAACTTTTACGGCCCAAAACCAGCGGCTGGTGTATTTCCCGATGCTAAAATCAGGTGATTTCGAGTTATTGAAACCCCAGTTGGAATTTTATGTGCGCCTTTTAAAAAATGCTGAATTACGAAGTCAAGTCTACTGGGGGCACGATGGGGCGTGTTTTACAGAGCAAATTGAGAATTTTGGCCTACCCAATCCCAGCGAATACAACTGGAAACGCCCTGAGGATTATGACCCCGGAATGCAATACAATGCCTGGTTGGAGTACCAGTGGGACACAGCCCTGGAAATTTGCTGGATGGCCTTGCAATGGCACGCTTTTACCGGGGAGGATATAAAGAAATACATTCCACTCATCGAAAGTTGCCTGACCTTTTTTAACGAACATTACCAGTACCTTGCCAATCAGCGTGGGGCGCGTACATTCGATGAAAACGGGCATCTTGTGCTGTATCCCGGTTCCTCCTGCGAAACGTATAAAATGGCCTACAATGCCACTTCTACCGTTGCTGCGTTAAAAACCGTAACGGAAGCATTGTTAGATTTGCCGGAATTGTACCTTGATGCGAGCAAACGGGAACATTGGCAGCAATTCCTGGATCGAATTCCACCCATATCCTACCGTACAGAAAACGGACAAAAGATGATTTCTCCGGCCAGGTTATGGGAAAGGGTAA
>JAUIMD010000514.1 GCA_030433225.1 Bacteroidia bacterium | reverse complement strand
CATAAACCCAAAGAACATATCGGCCACTGAAATGGGATTGCCTACCCCATCCACAAAATTGGTGTTGCCCGAGGCGGCCTGGCTTAATACCGTTGCTCCTGAAAACCCATCAGGCAATGCTGCTCCTTTGTGCAATCCACGAATCCAGATAGAATCGCCCGACATGTAGGATGGATATGCGAAGAACAAAAATGCCCGGGTAACCAATGCTACGTTAAATACATTCATTCCGGTACCTCCAAAGGCCTCTTTGGCAAACAGCACGGCAAACAAGGTTGCCACGGCTACCATCCAAATAGGGATATCGATGGGTACAATTAACGGAATCAGCATTCCTGATACCAGGAACCCTTCATGAATCTCGTGTCCTTTTTTCACCACAAACACAAACTCCAACCCAAGACCTACACCGTACGAGACCAGAATTAATGGTAAAATACGGATGAATCCATACCAGAAAGTGGATAAAAGAGTTGCATCCTGAATGCCTAATGCGAGGTTGTGTTGATACCCCACGTTGTAGGCTCCAAAAAGCAAGGAAGGAATTAAAGCGTACACCACAATAATCATGGTACGCTTCAGGTCGTTGTTATCACGAATGTGTACACCTCTTTTTGTCGTATTGCTTAATACGTACAAAAATGTTTCAAAGCTCTCAAAAAGCGGCAGGTACTTTTCGTACTTTCCTCCTTTCTCGAACTGAGGTTTTATATTATCTATAATGTTTCTTATTGCTTTCAAAGCTTCTGAAATTTATACGTTACAATTAATTACCTAACTCCTTCATCATTAAGTCTAAACCGTCACGTACAATTTCCTGCAGGTGGAGTTTAGAAGTACAGGCGTATTCGGCCAGCGCAAAATCTTCAGGAGCTACCTCATAAATTCCCAGTTGTTCCATTTTATCAATGTCTTTGGTAATAATGGCTTTTATCAGGAATTCGGGCAGAATCTGCATAGGAACGAAACGGTCGTATTCTCCACTCATCACAATGGCACGAATGTCTCCGTTTTCGTTGGTATCCACTTTCCAAACTTTGTTTTTCAGCAGCTTGGATAAATATACTTTATGTACGGTTGGTCGGGTAAATCCTGGCCATGCCCAGCCCATAAATCTAAAATGTTTTCCTTCAGGAATTACAGTTACCTGGTTGTCGTAGCTTCCAAGGTATCCTTCTGCAGGAATTTGCAATCCCGTAAGTACGTTTCCGCTAATGTAGCGCAACTCGGTACCTTTGGTTACATTGCTCTCCACTAAAGGTTTAATGGAACTTCCCAGCATTACTTTATAATACCCGGTTTTGATCACTTCCGACCCGGTAAGGGCTACAATACGGGATGCATCGTAAATGCCATTCAGGAAATATTCACCAATGGCAATTACATCCTGAATTTGTACCGTCCATACTACTTCACCTTTATCTACCGGCGCTACCTGACTTATTTGAACGCCAACATTTCCAACAGGATGCTTGCCTTCAAACTCGTTTACGGTAACATCTTTCAGACCGTTAAATTCAGCTACGCCGCTTCCGGCCTCGATGCCCAGATAAACGCTTCCTTCGGTAAGTTTCGAAAGTGCAGTAAAACCTGCCTGAAGTGCCTCCCCTCTGCCTTTTACCACCATATCGGTTGCAGGTGCCAAAGGGTTGGAGTTAAAACCAGAAACAAAAATTGCCTTAGGTGCTTTGCCCGGATTTGCCACAACATCGTACGGACGTTGTTTTACAAATGGCCAAAGACCACCTTCGAGCAGGCTTTTCTTAACCTCGTCTCCCGAAAGGCTTGCAGGGTTCCCTGTTTCAAACTTTTTGTAGTCGATAGCGCTATCCGCTTTTATCACTACCTCCAGAATTTTACGACGTTCTCCCCTTACTACATCTACCACTTCACCACTCACAGGCGAAGCATAAATAATGTCGGCATTGTTTTTGTCATAAAACAATCCATCGCCGGCCTTTACTGTAGCGCCGGTCTTTACTAAAAGCTTGGGAATAAGTCCATGAAAATCAGTAGGCTTAACTGCAAAAAACTCAGCCTGGGAAACCTCCAGCATTCTCTTCTCAGCAACGCCTTCGATAGAGAGATTCAGCCCTCGCTTTATTTTAAATTTATTTGCCATATTTTGGATTATTCAATTTTTCGTACCAGAAATCCGGTGCAAAAGTATATTTTTTTTTTCTTTTATCAGGAATTTGAAAAAAGTATTATTGATTTTTTTCCTTAATTAAAAAGCCTACTTTTAACGGTATTTAGAACCCTTTTTCATGGTCAGATTTTCCACATTTATCCTGCTTTTTACCCTGCCTTTTCTGCACATTTTTGCACAAAAAAAATACGAAAAC
Source organism: Bacteroidia bacterium (assembly GCA_030433225.1). Taxonomy (GTDB): domain Bacteria; phylum Bacteroidota; class Bacteroidia; order Bacteroidales; family UBA5342; genus JAUIMD01. The sequence continues at coordinate 201 of JAUIMD010000514.1, read as the reverse complement.
TCCATTTTCAGTCCACATATAAAAACCTTAATGATTCACCGGGAAGGTTGGCCCCTTTCCGATGCCATTATTACGCTGGGTGGCCCTGACCGTATTACCATTTCGTTTGATGATTTAAACCCCGACCAAATGGAATACATGTACACCCTGGTACATTGCAACGCCAATTGGGAACAGTCTATGCTGGCTAAAATGGAGTAC
>JAUIMD010000513.1 GCA_030433225.1 Bacteroidia bacterium | reverse complement strand
CAAGACGATGGGAGTACCTGAAACTTTTGTAAGGAGCTTTAAAAACCGGTTTCCAGGGTGTTTTTGCAGTACAAAAAACAAGGGCGCAAACATCAATACATAGATGAAAATATTGGCCAGAAACCACAGGTGACCTCTTCCCGGTGCATACTGCAAATCGAACTTGTAGAACTTTTGCCAGATGAATACATGGATGGGAACAATGACCAGCGCACCAAAAACCAGTGGAAGCAAAATGCGTTGCGTCCTTTCCAGGAGCAGCTCTTTCACATTGCGTTTTCTCAGGGCAAAATGTACCCCCATTCCAGATACAAAAAATAGCAGTGGAATTCGCCAAACGTTAAGCATGGCCATGGGTTTCCACAATCCAACAAGCGGTTCCCGGCTTTGCATAAAGCCTATGAAAAGACCCCAGGGCTGGAAAACCATGGTATACCAATAGCAAGCCAATGGCAATTACCCGTAACCAATCTATATCGTATCTTCTTTCGTAGGTTTCCATGTTGTTTATTCCTTTAATAATTGATTTTTCGAAGGTTTCAAGTCCTCTCAACTCATAATGTGATATCTACTCCTGTAACATTTGCGCAATTACAGGTCGGGTAGCTTCGATGTGCTTAAAATCGAGTGTTAAGCCAAATCCACTTAACTGCTGACCCAAAAATTCATACACCGGCTTTATTTCACTAAACGGTACTGAAACGGTTTGAAACGCTGTTGTTCCCTGTCCGTTTAATGCATTTTTATCTGCTCCTTTATCGAGTAGAGCTCGCACAATGGCAGTATCGCAAAAGAAGGCTGCCACGTGTAATGGAGTGGCTCCATCGTTGTTGGTAATGGTTAAGTCGGCCCCGGCATTGATGAGTGCTTTTGCCACCTCGGTTTTCCCAAACACGCACGCTGCAATAAGGGGCGTGGATCCTCCCATGGGTTCTTTGCTATTGAGGTTTGTACCCGCTTTGATGTGTTGCTGTACGGCTGCCAGATTTCCCATGAATGCGGCTGTGTTTAAATCCATGCCCGGGGCTTTCACTTTTGCACCCGTTTCCACGTCTGAAGCTTCTGCACTTTTTGCTTGCTTGCCGGTACATGATGTAAAAGCGATAGATGTACTTAAAAATAATGCCAATACTGCGGTAAATAATTGTGTTGTTTTCATAACTGTTTTTTTACTGATTTTTGTTTTCAAATTTTCTGATGTAAAGATCCGAAGTTCCATAATGCACAGTTAATCAATCATGAAGAAAAGGATATAAACTTTAATGCTACACTAACATTTATGTTGCACACCTATAAATTATGACGCAAATGCGGTGAAATGAAGTAATTTCCTTGGAAAAATTTTAACTTTCCATCCAGACAAACTCCCATGAAAAACGACCCTCTTTTTACGGACGAATTTCTCCTGAAACTCAAAGGAATGATTGAGGAACATATTTCCGATGATCAGTTTGGGGTGGCCGAGTTGGCCGAAAAAGCGGGAATGAGTCGTTCGAACTTGCTGAGAAAGGTAAAGAAGTTGTGCGACCTTTCGGTAAGCCAGTTTATGAATCAGGTACGTTTGCAAAAGGCCATGGAGTTTTTGCAGGAAGGGAAACTTACTGTTACAGAAGTGGGCTACGAGGTGGGATTTGGCAGCACTTCCTATTTTATAAAATGTTTTCGCGAACATTACGGCTATCCGCCCGGGGATGTTGGAAAAAAGACAGATACCAAACCTAATCCTCCATCCAAAAAATCCGTGAATTCAAAACTTGTTGTTGGAATTCTCCTTGTGTTAGTTGCGGTATTGGCTGCCTTTTTTATCGTGACAAAACCGGAGAAAAATGCAACGATTAACGCGGAAAAGTCCATTGCCGTACTGCCTTTTATCAATGACAGCAACGATTCCAGCAATGTGTATATCATTAATGGGTTGATGGAATCCATCTTAAACAACCTGCAAAAAATTGAGAATATGCGGGTGATCAGCCGCACTTCGGTGGAGAAATTCCGCGACACGAAAAAATCGATTCCGGAAATTGCCCGCGAACTGGGCGTAAATTATTTTGTGGAAGGCAGCGGTCAAAAAGTCGGCAATAAAATCGTGTTGAGTGTGCAGCTTATTGATGCCGAAAACGATAAGCATTTATGGGCCGAACAATTTAACCGCGAGGTGGAAGATATTTTCGAAATACAGAATACCATTGCCAAAACCATTGCATCGGAGGTTCAGGTGATTTTAACGCCCGAAGAAGAACAAAAAATTGAGCGTGTACTTACCCAAAACCTGGAAGCTTACGACCATTATTTAAAGGGAATGGAATTCATCAGAAGCGAAACACCTGATGGTTTGCAACAATCCATACCCTGGTTTAAAAAGGCCATTGCCCTCGACAAGGAATTTGCCGATGCCTACGCTTATATTGCTATCGCCTATTATTACCTGGATATGTTTCAGGCGGATAAACAGTACCTGGTGGATATGAACGAGTATGCCGACAAAGCCATGCTGTACAACCCTGTAATACCGGAAAGTCTGATCTCCAAAGGTTTGTTTTACATGAGTTCGGGG
>JAUIMD010000512.1 GCA_030433225.1 Bacteroidia bacterium | reverse complement strand
CCAAACACAACGTACAGTTGGGGCTACGATTTTAATCATGAAGCACCGGCTACCAAGGCTTTTGTTGACAGGGTGGTTAATTTTTGGATGACGGAATTTAAGCTGGATGGATTTCGGTATGATTTTACCAAAGGCTTTACCAATACTGTTGGAGATGGAGGTGCATATGATGCCTCGCGCATTTCAATTTTAAAAAGAATTTACGATGTACAAATGGCCGCCAACCCAAACTCATTGATGATTTGTGAGCATTTTACCGACAACAAAGAAGAACAGGAACTCAGCGATTATGGCATGTTAATTTGGGGAAACCTGAACCACTCCTTTGCTGAAGCCTCAATGGGGTATACCAACAATTCGGATTTATCATGGGGATCGTACAAACAACGGGGATATACCAAACCGCATTTGGTAACCTACAGCGAAAGTCATGACGAAGAACGCATGCTGTATCGCAACCTGAATTTTGGTGCATCCATGCCACCGTACGACATTAGGCACCTGCCAACAGCATTGGACCGGGCCAAACTATCAGCCTTATTTCTGCTTACCCTGCCAGGCCCTAAAATGCTTTGGCAGTTTCAGGAGCTGGGATATGATTACAGCATTAATACCTGCCCGGATGGTTCCGTGCCCGACAATGACAATTGCCGAACTGCAGAAAAACCCGTACACTGGGAGTATACGGAAGACAGAAACAGGCGGGAATTGTACAATACCTTTTCGCAATTGGCAGCTTTAAAACAGAAATATCCCATTTTTAGCACCCCAGCCTACACAACCGATTTGGGCCCCAAAGCGGTTAAACAAATTGTGCTGAACCTACAGGAGGAGCGAGCAATTGTGGCAGGCAATTTTGGGTTGTCCCCGCAAACCGTTCAGGTAGACTTTACAAAAAAGGGATGGTGGTATGCCCATTTTTCAGGGGACTCCATACAGGTAACCACCACCGGGGTACACACTTTCACGTTTAAGGCAGGGGAGTATGAACTTTATGCCACACAAAAGTTTGAAAATAATAACTGGCCCTTGTCCAATACCCCCGTTGCGGAATCTTCCAATGGTATACGCATTTACCCCAATCCTGCTACGTCATTTATGCATGTACAGGGAGAGGTTACCGGTGCGGCATATCAAATTTATAATCAATTGGGAGTGCTGGTACAAAGCGGCGATTGTTCTGATTCAGCAATTGCCATCGACATAAGCCGACTTCCGGCTGCCATGTATGTTGTTCGGGTAACTAAAGCCGACAAAACAGCTGCATCGCTGTTTTGCATACAGCGTTAGGCGCAACACAAACCCAAAAATAACAGCGGGTAGAGTGTACTTTTCTCTACCCGCTGTTATCATTATCAGGCAATTATGCGCAAGTGTGTCACACACCGTGGATTGCCTACGTTACGTATCTGCCAGTACAAAATCGAGCTGCTTGCGCTCAAGGTTCGCCCGGGCCACCTGCACTTTCACTTCGTCGCCCAGGGTATACACGTTTCCTCCACGGCGGCCTCGTATGCAATAATTTTCTTCGTCGAACTGGTAGAAATCATCATCCAGAAAACGCATAGGCACCAGCCCCTCGCATTTGTTCTCTTTAATTTCCACATAAATGCCCCATTCTGCCACCCCTGAAATAACGCCATCAAACGCCTGGCCTACCTTATCGCTCATAAATTCCACTTGTTTAAATTTAATGGATGCCCGCTCGGCATTTGCGGCCAACTGTTCCCTTTCTGAACTGTGCTTGCATTTCTCTTCGAAAACCTCCGCCTCGGCAGACTTTCCTCCATCCAGATAGTGTTGCAGTAAACGGTGCACCATCATATCAGGATATCGGCGAATGGGCGATGTAAAATGCGTATAATGTGCAAACGACAGCCCGAAATGCCCGATATTAAAGGTGGAATACTCGGCTTTTGCCATAGTACGCACGGCAAGCGTTTCTAACAGGTTTTGTTCCGGCTTGCCTTTTATTTGCACCAGTACATCATTAATATCTTTTGGCGAGAGCCCTTTATGTCCACCGGGAGTTTTGTATCCCAGGCGTTTCACCAGTTTCCTGAATGCATCCAGTTTATCGGTGTCGGGCTTATCATGTATGCGGTACACAAACGTTTTAGGATTTGGGTTGGAGCGCACGTCCTTTTTACCAATCAACTCTGCCACCACCTTATTGGCCAATAGCATAAACTCCTCAATCAATTGGTTGGAGTCTTTTACTTCCTTAAATTTCACCCCCAAAGGTTTGCCTTTTTCATCGAGATCAAACTTTACTTCAGTTCGTTCAAAATTCATGGCCCCTTTTTCAAAGCGTTTTTTTCTCAGCACTTTGGCAATACGGTCCAGGGTGAGCAATTCTTCCGATAAATGCCCTTCCTTTTTTTCCAGTATCTCCTGTGCCTCTTCATAGGCAAACCGCTTATCCGACAGTATTACCGTTCGCCCAACCCACGAGTCCAGCAGGTTGGCCTCATCATCCATTTTAAATACTGCAGAAAACGTAAGTTTCTCTTCATCGGGCCGCAAAGAACAGATGCCGTTCGACAAATGCTCGGGCAACATGGGA
>JAUIMD010000511.1 GCA_030433225.1 Bacteroidia bacterium | reverse complement strand
ATGAAATCAACAAGGTAATCAACAGTTTCTCGGAAGATTACAAGAAACCCTTTACCATGCATGTGGCCGGGTTCAAATACAAAGAAATTGCGGAAGATATGGATTTGCCTATTGGAACGGTTAAAAGCCGGATTTTCTTTGCCAGAAAGCGTTTAATGGAACAATTGAAAGATTTTAAATAGCATCGATTTTGTACAAAACGATAGAAAGGGTGTTGCACAGCGATACCCTTTTTTCATGAACAAAAGTTACCCAAAAAGCCTTTTATAGGAGCACTAATTAACGAGACGATGGAGAACGGAAGAAAGGATGCACGTTACGGAAGAATTTACGCTCAAATTGCAGAACTGGTTACGCCCGTAACCAGCCCCATTGCACGCATGGCCACCATAACGGCCCTGCTACACCATAAAATCGATTATTATTTTTGGACTGGTTTTTACCTGCTTCAGGCCGACCAGCTTACCGTTGGCCCCTACCAGGGACCATTGGCCTGCTTAAAACTTAAAAAGGATACCGGTGTGTGCTGGGCCGGCGTTAACGGCATGCAAACGGTAATTGTTGGAGATGTAGAGAAATTTCCGGGGCACATTGCCTGCAGTAGCGCTTCAAAATCAGAAATTGTGGTACCGCTGGTAAAAGATAAAAAGGTTGTGGGAGTATTGGATGTGGATAGCAAAGCCCTGCACTCATTTGATATGACCGATGCACACTGGCTGGAGAAAATTGTTCAGCTGGTTTACGCCTAGCCTCCCCTCTATTCCTCAATCAAACCATCCACAATGCGTAAGGTACGGTCAGCTATTTTAGAAATGGTTTGATCGTGCGATACAATTATAAAAGTCTGGCGGTAACTTTCACGCAACTGCCCGATTAAACGGTGCAGTTCATCCCGGTTATGGGGGTCCAGGTTTCCGGTAGGCTCATCCGCAAAAATAACCGATGGATTATTGATGAGGGAGCGGGCCACAGCAACCCGCTGCTTCTCCCCTCCTGATAGCTCCGAGGGCCGATGCTCAAAACGGTTGCTCAAATCAAAAAACTCCAAATGCTTTCTGGCATCCAGTTCCGCTTCCTTTTTCGAACGCCCTGCAATTAGCGCAGGCATCATTACATTTTCAAGGGCCGTAAACTCGGGCAGCAGTTGGTGAAACTGAAATACAAATCCCATTTTCTGATTACGAAATGCGGCCAACTTGTTGCTGCTTAAAGAACTGAGGTCCGTTTGATCGATAAACACCCTACCGCGGGTAGCATTTTCCAATGAGCCTAATATATGTAACAGGGTGGTTTTTCCGGCGCCGCTGGCTCCTACAATGGCGACTACTTCGCTTTGTTGTATTTCCAGATTTATCCCCTTTAATACCTCAACTTTTCCATATGCTTTGTGGATATCCTGTGCAACTACCATGCTGTTCGTTTATTAATTACCCCCATTAATACCCCAAATCCTTGGGATCATCCTCACCAAGATCGTTTTCTACTTTCTTTTTATACGCCTGAATATCGGATTCAATTGCCTGCTTCTCCTCTTTAAAATCCTTTTTTATATCATCAGAGGCACTGTTGAATTCCCGCTTAATTTCATCGGTTGCATTACGCAGTTCCTTCATTCCTTTAAACACCATGCGCATAAATTCAGGAATTTTGTCGGCACCAAAAAGCAAAAGTACCACCAATACGATTATCACTATTTCACCTCCGGATGGAATAAGTAAAAACTGCATACTTTTTTCAATGAATGGCGTAAATATACAAATCTTTAAATCGATACACCGTGTTCCTAAAAAGAAAGGGTTGACATTCATCAACCCTTTCCCTAGCTATCAAATAGAACTGTTATTTCTTTTTAGTTTTCAGCGCAGTATCGTAAGCAATGGGTGTTGCTACGAAAAGCGAAGAATAGGTACCTACAACCACACCCAGCAATAAGGCAAAGATAAAACCACGAATGGTTTCTCCACCAAACATGAAGATGGTTAACAGTACAAAGAAGGTACTTAACGAGGTACTGAATGTACGACTTAAGGTTGAGTTAAGAGCATCGTTAATTACCACTTCCTGGTCACGTTTTGGGTACAGCGTAATGCGTTCACGAATACGGTCAAATACTACCACCGTATCGTTAATGGAATAACCAATTACCGTTAATATAGCTGCAATAAACGCCTGATCGATTTCCAGTGAGAATGGCAGAATACTGTACAGTATTGAGAACAAACCTAACACGATTAACACATCATGCACCAATGCCGCGATGGCACCCAAGCTGTATTCCCATTTTTTAAATCGTACAAGAATGTACAGGAAGATAATTAACAGGGAGAACAACACCGCCCAGAAAGCCGCCTGCTTAATATCATCCGCAATGGTAGGACCTACCTTCTGGCTACTCATAATGTGGTTTTCGCGGAAATCTTCAAACGAAATTCCATTAAGGTATGCACTCAAACCGGTGTAGATTTTCTCTTCAATGGTATTGTCCATGTCCTCTGAATCATTATCAATCATATAGTTGGTAGCCAACTTCACCTGATTGTCTGACCCGAAAGTTTTCACACCCGGCAT
>JAUIMD010000510.1 GCA_030433225.1 Bacteroidia bacterium | reverse complement strand
GCATCCCGTCCAGACCGCCAACAAAGAGGGAGCAGATGAAAATTTGTTCCCTTTTTTGCATTTATAACCGGTTATTTATCCTTTGATATTTCATAATATTTTGAGCTTGAATATCCTTTGAAATAAAAGTATGTGTTGAAAGTACTTTCATTTGAAATCCTTTTATATCTTGAGTCAATTGAAAAATTGCATTTAAGAAGATACCTGACATGGAGTTGTTGTTTGCCATTTTGTTTCCGTATGTACTGCTTTGGTCAATAAGTATTTATTGGCTGTTTTCCTGGAGAAAATTCTGGCAATTTTTGACGATTAATTCTGTGATTACAATTTTATATTTAGTGTTCTGGATCTATTCAAAACTGGAATTCTTAGTCATGGTGAATATGGACTCAGAAGTGGTTTCTTGATTATGATCACATTGTATATGCATGCAATATCTATTTTCATTTTTGCACTCATTCGAAGAATCAAGAAAAGCATGTAAACAGTTCACCAGTCATCCGTTCTAAAAGGGCTGGCGGGTAATCCTTTCTGGTTATACAGATTGGCTTTTGCAGGGTTATCGGACCAGGCATAGCGTACTGCAAGCGGTTTAGTAATTTCATCGCTCCAAACGATTATTTGATTCCCTTTTATTTTAGAGCGTGCCCATACAAACTTTTTATCTTCTCCGGCAATGGCAAGCTCTTTTACTTCATTTCCATTTTTAAGCATAATTCCTGTTCCGATGTTCTCAAACGTCAGTACGATTTTATGCTTCTTTATTTTCGTGGATGTTAAAGTGGGCCCTGAAAACACAATGTTTTTATTTCCATAAGCAACTTTCTCGGCGGCAAGGGCAAGGCGTTGCCCCACATCCTTTTTATTAAGTGGGTGGATATCGTTGGCCTCACCAATATCGATGGTAACTGCCATTCCGGTATGGGGAAGCTGCAAGGTTTTGCGCTGCATCTCGCGCAATAAGGCCCAGTTGCTTTCAGTTGGGGTTTCTGACGCCTCCATGTAATTGGCCAGTTGCACATATAAAAACGGGAAGTTTCCAATGCGCCACTGTTTACGCCAACTTGTTATAAGGTTGGAAAAAAGGGCCCCGTATGCCGCCGGATTTGCAGTGTTGGATTCGCCCTGGTACCAGATTACTCCCTTTATAGGGAAGCGTGTCAAAGGAGCTAACATGCCGTTGTATAAACCTCCCGGCTTCCATCGGATAAAGGTTTCTGGTTTCAGGGCCTCCATTTTGCAACCGAGTTTATACTGCCATTTACCTTGCAGGTCAAAAGTGTCGGTGGCCGTTGTTATTTCATAAGCTTTATCTTCCACAAAACCACCGTTTCCCCGGTTGTTAATTACGCGTATAACTATACTGTTCTTACCTTCCTTTAAAATGCCTGCGGGTATTTTGTACCTGCGTGGGGGGTATTTATAGGCAGTAGAACCCACGAAATTTCCATTGATGAAAACAGAATCGGCATCCACAATGCAGCCGAGAATAATCATCGCTTCGGACTTTGTAAATTCTGCAGGGAGGTCCACGTCTTTTCGAAACCATACCACTCCGTTTATGTCACCAATATCTTCTTTGTTCCAATAACCCGGCACCTCCATGGTTTGCCAATCATTGGTTACAAAAGAAGGTTTTTTCCAGCCTTGTTGTTGGCCCAAATCGGTTAGGGTGGAATTATGGTACCACTCATTCATTCGTTGCCTGTCGCTTTGAATAATGGAATCCACCAGGGCCTGATCTTTAAATTTTTGAAGTTCGTGGTAGGCTTCGGGAAACGACCTAAGCGCTTCTTCACTGAGCCAGGCTTCGGCCGGAGAACCGCCCAGGCTGCTATTTATCATACCAATGGGTATGTTTTTGCTTTGGCGTATGGCTTTTCCAAAAAAGTAGGCTACGGCAGATATTTCAGCTATGGCTTCTGGGGATACCTGTATCCAGTTTCCACCCGCAACATCCTCTTGTGTGGTATTAAAATCGTATTTTTGAGCCACGTGGAAATAACGAATGTTCGGGTAGTTGGCCGTTTTTATTTCATCCGGGTAACGCGGACTCACCCTTCGCATGGGCAGCTCCATGTTCGATTGGCCGGAACACACCCACACATCCCCTACCAAAATATTAGAAAGTTCGAGGGTGTCATTGGCCGTACAAATGCGCATAGAGTAGGGGCCTCCGGCGGGTTGAGGGGGCATTTTTATTTCCCACTTTCCATCTGAATTTACAGCAGTACGATACGTTTTTTGGTTGAATTCAACGGTAATATCCTTGCCAGCCTGTGCCCAGCCCCAAATGGGGATTTCGAAATCCCGTTGCAACACCATGTTGTTCGAAATGAGCTTTGGAAGCGTTAGCGCATTAAGTTTTGCCATGCCTGGTACCAGGCATAAAATGGTCAGGCAGTATGTAAAATATGGAGGCATTGGACTGGAATTCAATTCTATAAAAAGGAGTTACACCTTACTTCGTCTGTTGGAAAGTTCCTGTTCTATCCGGACTTCCATTTTTTTATCGATGCGGTAAAATAGTAATAAAACCACACTTAATAAAAAAGGAATGGCTGCATATA
>JAUIMD010000509.1 GCA_030433225.1 Bacteroidia bacterium | reverse complement strand
GTGGAAACACTTACTTACGAGTTGGCACACAAAGCCTGGGCGTTAATTGAGGAAGTAGAAGAATTGGGTGGAATGGCAAAAGCCATTGAAACCGGGGTACCAAAAATGCGCATCGAAGAAGCCGCTGCCCGTACCCAGGCAAAAATCGACTCTGGTCAGCAAACCATTGTGGGTGTTAACAAATACCGCCTGGCGAAAGAAGACCCGATTGATATTTTAGAGGTGGACAACACTGCCGTTCGTTTGTCGCAAATTGAGCGCTTAAAAACATTGCGCGAAAACCGCGATGAAGCAAAAGTACAGGCTGCACTTGCAAAACTTAACGAGTGTGTGCGTACCGGTAAAGGAAACTTGTTGGAGTGTGCTGTAGAAGCCGCACTTTTACGCGCCACCTTAGGAGAAATTTCGGATGCCTGTGAAAAAGAAGTAGGTAGATACAAAGCAGTAATCAGAACCATATCAGGAGTGTACAGTTCAGAAACAAAATCCAGCGATGACTTTAAGAAAGCGCAGGAGCTGGTGCAGCAATTTGCTGATAAAGAAGGACGTCAGCCGCGTATTATGATTGCCAAAATGGGACAGGACGGGCACGACCGTGGCGCTAAAGTAGTTGCTACCGGTTATGCCGACTGTGGTTTTGATGTGGACATGGGACCCTTGTTCCAAACCCCTGCCGAGGCTGCCAAACAAGCCGCAGAAAACGATGTACATGTGTTGGGAGTTTCTTCTCTGGCCGCCGGACATAAAACTTTGGTTCCAGCCGTAATGGAAGAATTGAAGAAACTGGGCCGCGAGGACATCATTGTAATTGCGGGTGGGGTAATTCCTGCACAGGATTACGATTACCTGTACAATGCCGGTGTAGCTGCCATTTTTGGCCCGGGTACTTCGGTTGCCGGTGCTGCTATAAGCATTATGAACATTTTGCTGGACGAAGATTAAACGCCAGATAAGAAACCGAAAAGCGCCTTAAACATTCGGTTTCAGCCATACAAAAACGGCAGCCCTGTAGGGTTGCCGTTTTTTCGTTCACTCACTTACTAACCCCGAATTCTGCCTGAGTATGCAGAACCGGTCCTTTTCGAAGCTGCCTACTTTTGAGTCCCCGAGGCAACTGCCTGATCTTTTTTCATGTATAAATACCAGGCTACTTCGTATACATCACCATTTTTTTCTTTCGCTTTCTCGGCATTGTAGGCAGGAGAATATTGCAGGTAAGGTACAATCACATCCTCTCCGGGATCCCAGTTGGCAGGGGTAAACACCTCATCGTGATCGTATTTCTGCAATGCTAAAACCGTACGTTTAATTTCTTCCAGGTTCCGTCCTGTTTCTTTCGGGTAAAAAAATATGGAACGGATGTTGTTTTTCGGATCAATAATGAACACTCCCCTTACATCTTTGGTGGAACCAGACTCCGGATGAATCATGCCATATTTCCTGGAAACCTGGCATCCAGGGTCAGCTATTAACGGAAAATCAATCACTTGCTTACCATAATCTTTATAATCAATTTCCTGCATCGATTCCACCCAAAATTTGTGCCGCTCAAGATTATCGGTAGAAAGTACGGCAAATTGCACGTTTATATCTTTCAACTCGTTTTTGAGCGCTGCCAACTCAAGAATTTCGGAAGTACAAACCGGGGTAAAGTCTGCCGGATGGCTAAAAAGTATTTTCCAGCTTTTAGACCAGTCTTTAGGAAAGTTCAATTCACCCTGAGTAGTTTCTGCAGTAAATGCAGGTGCCTTTTGACCAATTAACGGTACCACTACGTTTTGGTCGTCTTTCTGGCTGTAAACATTTGATACCAATACAAATGAAGCCAGTACTATACAGATTGTCTTCATATTACCATATTTTTAAAATTATTGATATATGAAGTTATTTCGGTTTTAAGGCTGTAGTTTGGAATTAAGATTTATTAAGAACTAAATTGGTAGCATTTGTGCGGCCCAAAGGGTTGGAAATGCCTTTTAAAAGGCAAACGAAACCCATATAATTTTATGACATTAATCATAATTAACCTATAACGGTACTTACATATGTACATATGATTGAATGTAAAACCCGAAATTTAAGGCTAGTTTAACAAATTTCATCCATTTACATATCAACTAATTACGGCGCAACACTTACGCCAATGTTCATAAAAAAAGGGCAAACTTTCGCCTGCCCTTTCCTTTCATTTTTATGCAATTAATTTTTGCTCAAATAATCTGCAATTCCTTCTTGTGAAGCAACAAGTCCTTCGTCACCTTTGTGCCAGTCTGCAGGGCAAACCTCACCATTTTCTTCGAAGAACTGCAAGGCATCCACCATACGAATGGCTTCATCCACGCTACGTCCCAGAGGCAAATCGTTTACAACCTGATGACGAACCACACCTTCTTTGTCAATTAAAAACAACCCACGGTATGCCAAAGGAGCTCCGGTAAAAGTAGCTTCACCCTCTTCGTTAACATCGTAATCGCCTGCCAAAACATCATAGTTTTCGGCAATGGTTTTTGATTTGTCCGCAACCAACGGATATTTTACCCCCTTAATTCCACCGTCGTTTAAGTCGGTTTGTA
>JAUIMD010000508.1 GCA_030433225.1 Bacteroidia bacterium | reverse complement strand
CCAAAACCGGGAGGCGTTTGATGCGTTTGAACCCCCTGCCGATATGTTCAGCAGGATTCAAAACGACCTGGAGAAACACAAAAAGAGTAAAATACGCCCGATGTTTTATGTGCAAAGGGTGGCGGCCGTGGCGGTAGTTTTACTGGCGGTTTACGGATTGTTGCGTTTGGGCAGCGACCTTACTCCCGAAAGCGCATCCAACACAGAAACTGCGGAAAGATTGCCGGAAGAGCGCCTTAATAACGAGCTGGGGGAAACCATGCTGTATTACGTAAATCAGGTAAACAACAAACGCATGGCGCTGGAAGAAAAAGCCGCCCGTTACCCCGAAATTGCCTCGGAAATAAAAAACGAATTCAGTGCCCTGGATGCAGAGTTTAAAGACCTTGAAAACGATTTAAAAGAAAACGTTTCGAATGCTACTGTGCTGGAAGCCATGATTAATACGGCCCGCATTAAACTCGAAATACTAGAGGAAATGCAACAGGAACTGAAAAAAATGGAACACAAAGAAAACACACATCATGAAGACAATACGCAATTATAGACTATTTCTCGGTTTGGCAATCCTCTGGTTGTCCTTGGGAAACCTATGGTCACAGTCGGTGGAGGAAACCAAAACCATACAGAAAACGTATGCCATATATCCTACGGCACGCATCGAGGTAAGCAATAAATACGGGAACGTACACATCAATACCTGGGAGAAAGATTCGGTAAAAATCAACATTACCTATACCATTAGTGCCAAAGACAAAAAACGGTACGATAAAGCTGCGGAGTCCATCGATTTTGAATTTATTGAAACCTCGCATTACATTATTGCCCGCACGGTATTTTTAAATTCAGGGAAGGACCTTATTCGGGATTTATCCGCCGCTATATCCAGCTCGCCCGGTAGTTCAATCAATGTAAATTATGAGTTGTTTGTGCCCCGGCAGGCACGCCTTTCCATCAACAATAAATACGGCGATGTGTATACCGAAGACCTGAGTGGCGATGTAACCTTTGACCTGGGGTACGGCATATTTAAAGCACACGATTTTAAAGGACATGCCAACCTGGTGCTTAACAATTGCAAGGCCACCATAAATAGCCTTTCGGTAGGTATTGTAACGCTCGATTACAGCGAACTGGCCCTTACAAAAGCAGGCAGCATCAAACTCAACAGCAAGGCATCCAAAACCAACATCCATCACATTGATGCCATTACGCTGGATGGAAAAAGCGATGAAATTTCGATGGACCATTGTGGCAAAGCAAACGTGACCGGCAATTTTTCAAAATTCACCATTAGCAACCTGGATGGAGATTTTAACGCCAACACCAAATACGGAACCCTCAACCTGTATTTTGCCAAAAATTTTGCAGGAAGCGTATCCCTCAACACCAAGTATACCGACATTACACTGCGCGTATTTGAGGCCAAAACTCGGCTGAAAACAGAAATCAGGCACCAACGAAGCAAGCTGGCTTACCCCACCAGCTTTGTGAACCTTACAGAAGAGAAAATAAGTGGGAACGATGTGATTTACCATTCCTCAGGTAGCATTGGCAATGGCCCTCAAAACGCATCCAACCTCACCATTAACATGGAATCAGGGGAACTTACCATTTTTTCACGCTAACGATAAAAACAATTGATAATGAAAACGCTACTTACGGTACTATTCATCAGCCTGCTCGGGGCAGGCATTCGCACCAACGCCCAAACCAACTCTACGGGTGAAGATGAGGGAATGGTAGTTATTGACCACTCTAACGACGATTTTAAAACCATCCTGGGCTCCGGACAGTCGCATGGGGGCTACATTAGTTTTGATTTGCAAACCGGTATGACCCAGGACAACCAGCAACTGCTGGAGCTGGGGGGTAGACTGGGATGGATTATGAACCACGGCTTTACATTTGGTTTGGCCGGTTACGGCTTTACCGGAAATGTAAAAAAAGAGGTGACCTATGCCGACCCGGAAAGCAGTATTCCTACCGGAACAACATCGGTGTATAACATTGGTGGAGGTTACGGCGGGTTGTTTGTTGAGCCCATAGTTTTGCCCAAAACGCCGGTGCATGTCAGTTTCCCAATTTTCTTTGGAGTGGGTGGAATTGGCTACTATGAACCATTCGATTCTAAGAACGATTACGATACGTACAGCTTTGGCCCGGTTGAAAACTCCGTGGTAACCGTGTTTAAGCCCGGGGTGGATTTGGAATTTAACATTACCCGATTCTTTCGGTTAGGCATAAGCGCCAATTACCGTTTGGTAAACAACCTGGAGCTCACCCTCGACGAAACCCAGGGAACGAAACTGGACCCCGCCTATTTAAATGGCTTTAATTATGGATTTTCGTTGAAGTTTGGGTGGTTTTAATTGAATTAAAGTAAACGAATAGAAAATGAAAACAATAAAATCGAGCTTATTGCTCACCCTTTCTTTGGCCATAATGGCTTTGTGGAGCAGTTGTGATACCATCGGCACAAAAGTTGATCCCAGTGGTAAGGTAACTTCCAATACACTTGCCATTACGGGGGTACGGGGCATTTCAGTCAGCGATGCCTTTTCGGTAAAAGTCCTTTTT
>JAUIMD010000507.1 GCA_030433225.1 Bacteroidia bacterium | reverse complement strand
ATTACTGCAGACGGAAACTGACCGAATTGTATCGCAATTGTACGAACGTTTGGGCGATGCGGTTTTGGGGGAAGATGATGAGAATCCGGAGATAAAAACCAAGGAGTTATTAACAAGATATTCCCTTATGCTAGGAACGGCCGAAAGTTGTACGGGTGGAGCCATTGCGGCTGTACTCACCACCGTTCCCGGATGCTCAGCTTATTTCTCAGGAAGCGTGGTGGCCTATCAAAACTCCATAAAAAATAAAGTTTTGGGGGTAAGATCCGAAGATTTAGAAACCTTTGGGGCAGTATCGGAGCCTGTGGTTAAACAGATGGTTTCCGGTGCATTAGCCCAATTGGGGTGCGATGTTGCCGTGGCCGTTTCGGGCATTGCCGGCCCGGATGGAGGTATGGATGATAAGCCCGTGGGTACAGTGTGGATTGCCGTAGGAAATGCACAAAAAGTTGTTGCCGTACGTCACCGTTTTTCGCGCAACAGGGAATACAACATAAGGCGAACGGTAAACGCCGCATTGCTGATGGTACACCAGTTTGTTCGAAAAGAATATTCAAATAAAGCTTAATGCTTAATTTTGACGGAAATAATGTTTGGCGAAATCAATAATATTATGTTACTTTGCACACCGTTTTAGAAAAGCATTTTAATTAGAGGAAAAGCGATGTCAAAAGTTTGTCAAATAACAGGGAAAACAGCGATGATTGGTAACAATGTATCGCACTCAAAAAGAAGAACGAAAAAGAGATTTGATGTAAATCTGTTCTATAAGAAGTTTTATTTCCAGGAAGAAGATCGTTGGATCAACCTGCGTGTTTCTGCCAACGGATTGCGAACAATAAATAAAAAAGGCCTTAAAAATGCATTGAAAGATGCACAGGCACAGGGCTTTATTGGTAAAATTTAATTAGGGAGGTAAGTTAAGATGGCTAAAAAAGGAAACAGAGTTCAGGTGATTATGGAGTGCACCGAGCACAAAGAAAGCGGTCAACCCGGAACTTCACGATACATTACTACAAAAAACAGGAAAAATCATCCTGAGCGTTTGGAGTTGAAAAAATTCAACCCCATTCTTAAGAAATATACTATTCACAAAGAAATAAAGTAATAGGAAATGGCTAAGAAAGCAGTTGCAAGTTTGCAAAAAGGAGAAGGTAGAGGTTTATCAAAAGTGATTAAAATGGTAAAATCTCCCAAAACCGGTGCTTACACTTTTAAAGAAGAAATGGTACCTAACGACGACGTTAAAAATTACTTCAACAAGTAATTGTAGCTTCTAAGAAATACAAAAGCCTCCCGATGGGAGGTTTTTTTGTTTCTACTCATTTTCAGCTTTTTTACAAACAGGTAAACTCATTTCATCGTTTATTTGTTTGTTTAGCAATGCATGGCAATGGCTCATTACGGGTACCTTTTGCCAGCAGGCAAAGTGCATAACAATCTTATAACATGGTATAATGGCGTTATTCGGATTATTTTCTAAAGAAAAGAAGGAAACTCTCGACAAAGGATTGGAAAAAACGAAAGAGAGTGTGTTCAAAAAACTCTCGCGTGCTGTTGCCGGTAAGTCGAAGGTAGACGATGAAGTGCTGGACAACCTGGAAGAGGTACTTATTTCGTCAGATGTGGGTGTGGATACTACGCTGCGCATTATCGAACGCATCGAAAACCGGGTAGCCAAAGATAAATACATGAATACCTCCGAGCTGAATTCTATTTTACGGGAGGAAATCGCATTCCTTTTGGAAGAAAATGAGACAGCTGCCGTTGAAAATTTTGAATTGCCCCAGTCTGACCTTCCCTATGTAATTATGGTGGTGGGCGTAAATGGTGTAGGTAAAACTACCACCATTGGAAAACTGGCCAATCAGTTTAAAAAGAACGGGAAGAAAGTAGTATTGGGAGCAGCCGATACTTTTCGGGCTGCAGCCATCGATCAGCTGGGTATTTGGGGGGAACGCGTAGGTGTTCCCGTGATTAAACAGCACATGGGAGCCGACCCGGCATCGGTTGCTTTTGATGCCCTGCAGTCGGCCATTAAGCAACAGGCCGATGTGGTAATAGTAGACACCGCAGGCCGATTGCACAACAAAATAAACCTAATGAATGAGTTGTCCAAAATTAAAAATGTGATGAAAAAGCTCATTCCGGATGCACCGCACGAGATTTTGCTGATTTTGGATGGCTCCACCGGACAAAATGCCTACGAACAGGCAAAACAATTCACCAAAGCCACCGAAGTAAATGCCCTGGCTATTACCAAACTTGACGGTACGGCTAAAGGTGGTGTGGTTATTGGCATTTCTGACCAGTTAAAGGTACCTGTAAAATACATTGGCATTGGCGAGAAAATTGACGATTTGCAGGTGTTCAGGAAAAATGAATTTGTAGACTCATTATTTAAAAATTAAACAAAACTGCAAAAGCAGAACGTACACAGATGAAGAGGGGGAATGTAGATATTGTTACCATGGGGTGCTCCAAAAACCTGGTGGATTCAGAAGTATTATTCAATCAGTTTTTGCAAAACGGTTTGCAGGTGGCGCACAACCCATCAAAACCCGGCAACGGTACCGTGGTTGTTAAT
>JAUIMD010000506.1 GCA_030433225.1 Bacteroidia bacterium | reverse complement strand
AGGCTTATTCAATGCGAATAAGCCTTTTTTATGTGCATAATTGATGGAACACAGGATGCATTTGAGAGTAGCCAGACAGACCCAAAACCTGAAACAGGTTACCCGCTTTTACACATGCGTATTAGGGTTTAAACAACTTGGAGATTTTACCGACCATGATGGATATAACGGGGTAATGCTTGGATTTGAAAACCACCCATGGCACCTGGAGTTTACCATTAATGGTGAAAAAGTGGAACACCAATTTGATGCCAATGACCTATTGGTGTTGTATCCAACGCGTATGGAGACCTAAGAGACTCTGCTTGAGCAGCTGCGGTTAGAACGGATTTCGATCGCAAAGCCGAAAAACCCCTATTGGAAAACAAATGGGGTATATATCTTAGATCCCGACGGCTATGGGATTATCATTAGCAGGCAAAAAGCAGGCGCTAAATAAGCTTGAATTTCTGATGGGCAAATCCTATGGAAATGCTTACCTTTCCACACAGTATGAAAAAATCCAACCTAAATACACTCTTCGTTTTATTGGTGCTTACCTGTTTGTGGCAATGCCGGCCGGCAGAAAAGAACCTGGTGTTTAATGTAGTCACATACGGAGCCACGGGAGACGGGACCACCAACGATCAAAAAGCCATACAACAGGCCATAGATGCCTGCGCCGGATCGGGGGGTACTGTGCTTTTTCCACCCGGAACGTATGTTACCGGACAACTTATTTTGGGAAGTAACATGACGCTTCAGGTAGATTCCGGTGCCCGCATTTTAGGAATTCAATCCGACAGTGAAGCAGCTTATCCTCACCATAAAATTGAAACCCGGTACCCCAACCGAATGCTGGAAGATTGCCAGAGACGTCTTATCTATGGCAACCGGGTACACAACGTTCGTATTACCGGAAAAGGTGTAATCGACGGACAAGGAGATTTTGAGCCATGGATGCATGTGAAGGAGCTGGGTACGGAAAAAGACCGCCCCTCCCTAATCGCATTTGTAGCATCATCGGCTATTGAGGTTTCCAATGTGACCCTGATTGACCCTGCCTGCTGGACCCAGGTGTATATAGAATGTGACAGCATCCTCTTACAAAACCTGAAGGTACATACGGGCAACCTGACTCCCAACAGAGACGGAATTGATATTGTAGATTGCCATTTTGTGCGAATTGAGGGCTGTTCCATTCAGTCGGAAGACGATGGAATTTGTTTTAAAAGTGGTAGTGAATACGGGTGTAAAAATGTAGTGGTGAAAAACTGTGTGGTGGATAAGTTACATGTTAATGCCGGCAATTGCTTTAAATTAGGTACCGATGGACTCGGTTCGTTTATGAATTTTGACGTTTCCGGCCTTACCTTAAAAAATGCCTACCAAAATTCGGCCATTGCCATTGAATCAATGGATGGGGCGGTGGTGGATAATATCCACATTCGTGATTGTGAAATTATAAATTGCGGACAAGCCATTTTTGTATTACTCGCCAACAGAAAACGAACTGTGCCGGACAGATTACCCCGCATTGGTTCCATCTCAAACCTTTGGTTTCAAAACCTTACGGGCGTTGGTTTTACGCAACAATATCCTTCCATCCTTACGGGTATTGAAGGCCATCACATTCAAAATGTGCAGTTCACCAACCTTAATTTTCAGTTAAAGGGAGGCGTTAAAACCAATAACCAATCTACACCTGAATACGACGGCAGCTACCCGGAAGGAAGTAAATTTGGGGTGACCAATGCCCATGCTTTTTATATTCGGCATACGGACCAGGTTACTTTTACGAATTGTAAATTTTCTGTTGACACCCCCGATAAGCGTAGTTGGTTGGTAGAAGAAAATGTAAAAGAACTCCACCTTAAGCCGTAAAGTGGCGTTTGTTTCGGAAACTTACCGGTTTATCCTGTAATTCTCCGGTATTTTGGAGCCGTAATAAAAACCAAACATTATATTTACTTCCTTTTTTGTTAACCGAATTGTGAATACAACCGCGATGAATAGAAATCTACTTTTTAACCTGGTTATAGCTTTATTGGCCCTTTTACCCTTTAGCGTAGATGCCATTAACCTGGTAAATGCCACAGGGTGGCGCGAGTGTGCCAGTATAAGCTGGGAGCACGATGCCAATGCCGATAGTTACAATGTTTATTACAGTGGTAACGGCCAGGAGAATGTGCAGATTGATCCTCAACTGATTCGTCAATATCCAAATTATTTCAGAGCCGATATTCCGGGATTACCCGCTGGATCATATGTGCTGAAAGTGGTTCCGGTAAGTAACCAAACCGAAGGGGAAGGATCGGTTTCGCCAAGCGTTGAAGTGAGTGCCTTTGACCGTACCGGTTTTGCCTTTTCAAATGGAAGGATGCCGGGTGCTTACCAGAGCAATGGAATGCCGAAGGAAAATGCCGTGGTACTTTACATCACAGAAAATACAAAAAACAAAGTAAGCTTGGAAGTTACGGGGGCCAACGAAAATCCGTGCGTGGGCTTACAGGAAATTTTGGAAGGATTTAAGAAAGGTAAAGATACCCGCCCCTTAATCATCCGTTTTGTAGGGCAAATAACCGATCTCGACTACATGCTGAACGGCG
>JAUIMD010000505.1 GCA_030433225.1 Bacteroidia bacterium | reverse complement strand
GCATTCGGCTGGCCGCTGCCTTTTTTATTGGTGCTCTTGCCGGTATTCTCGTACTAATGCCCATAAATGAATACATGATTTATGTGCTGTACGAGCACAAAAACGCTTCCGGTTTTGTTCAATATTTATACGAGCTGTTTCAGGAAGTGATTTTACTCAACAAACCCATTCGCATTATTTACTACTCGTTTATCGGAGCCACCATGACCCACTTTATAACCTGGGTTTATTCGGCTTTTCAGCAGTACCGCCTAAAATACCTGCTGGTGCAACAGGAACTTAACCGAAGCATCAGCAACCTGATTGAAACCGGCGAAAACAATTATGTGGAGTTTAAATCATCGTTCAGATACGACCTGAACCAGCACAAAATTAACCGCGGCCTTGAGATGGTCATTATGAAAACTTTGGCCGGGTTTATGAATTCAGAAGGGGGCACCTTACTTATTGGGGTGGATGATGCTGGCGCAATTATTGGACTGGAAAATGATTACCAAACCTTAAAAAAGAAAAACAATGACGGCTTTGAGCAACTGCTCATGACTACCGTTTCCAACACCCTGGGTACAGCGGCCTGCAAACTGATAACCATTAATTTTCATGAGGTAGAAGGCAAAGAGGTTTGCCGCATTACGGTTTCTGTAGCCGGCAGTCCGGTTTATGTAAAAAGTGATAAAAGCAGCCGGTTTTATATTCGTACCGGGTCAGGAACTCGGGAAATGGAATTGCAGGAAGCGGTAGAATTTATACAGGAAAAATATTCAGTTAAATAAGTAGCTTTAAAGGTTCTACTGAAATTTTTTGCGGGTTTCATCCAGTAAATCCCGTTCCACCTTGGTTTTAAAATTAAAGGTGTAGCCAAATACAAAACCAATGTTTAATATCTGTGTATTCGCCGTGTGGGTTGGATATCCAAGCAAACCATTGGCCACCACAGGATCAGAAAGGTTTACCACCTGCAAATCATTTTTCCGCTGATTAAATGCCACACTAAAACCAAGAACCAGGTTATCCTGTTGCCGGGTTTGCCACTCCATTCCCACAGATAGGTTGTACAAATTCCAGTAACTTATGGTGGGTACCCAGCGGTCCTCTTCAATTAATTTATATTTATCTACCGCATTTTTATTCGTATTAAATCCTACAATTAAATTGAGTTTATCGTTGTAGGCTTTTTCAAGCCCTATCCCAATGTTCCCAATGGTACGGCCGTTATACCATACGGCTGCATTGTGTGCTTTAATGGGCAACGATGAGTTTGAAAGGTAATCAGCCTTATCGGTAAACGAAACCAATTGGTAATCGCCAAGCGGGGCGTACCAACTGTAGCGCAAGGAAATGGTGCTGTTAAAAAATACAAACTGCCCCCCAAAATCGATGTTTAAAGGGTATTTATAATGGGGTTTTAACTTCTCTTCATATATGTCGGTAAAGGAGGTGTTTTCCTCGTAGTCAAATTCATTTATTTCGTGTTTCCAACCCAGGCGTGCCGATGAAAACAGGGGAAGTGGAATGCCCGGTGTAGTGGCCGTAACGCCCAGGCGAAACCACTCGTTTTCGTAATTGTACCCCAATTTAATCAGGTTACTCACCATAAACACGTAAACATCGCGTTGGTACGTGGCCGAAGCAATCTGGTGTAAATGGTTGTTTGTATCAAATACATTCGCCGCCGTACTGTGGCTGGTATTTAACGTACGAATAACAACAAAACTGCTGATACCAAACGATGCCTTCTCCCACGATTTGAAAGCAACTCCAATGCCGGTCCAGTCTTCTCTTATTTTGGAATTATATTCAAATTTGCCCAGGTATTTTTCCGGCCCTTCGTATTGTTGGTAAAGTTCGTACGACATTTTATTGCGGTAAGCAAAACGCGTATTGTTATTCACGGTATTAAAGGCTGCAAAGGTAAAGGTGTACTTTTCGAGTTTTGGTATTTTAATTACACCCGAAATAAACTGGGGCACAACCTCCACCGTTTCGTTAAATAGGTTTAGATGCTTTCCTGCCCCGTTTTCAATAAAACTATTGCGGTAATTGTACATGCTGGCCGTCACCGAAAAGTTGGACCGATCTAAAAAACCCAGAGCTCCGGGATTGTAATATATGGCGCTGTTATCACGTACCGATGCCGTAACCGCCCCCCCTACCAGGGCCGATTTTGCCCCGATATGCTGGTTCCAGTAATGGTCTTCCTGTCCGGACGCGTTTACCCCCACGAATAATAAAACTAAAACAGCAAGTGCATAGTTCTTTGTACCGTTTTGCAGTGGTCGAAAACGCAGAAAATGTATCGTATATCGTTTTAAACCGTACATTTTTACTCTACTTCTGTCATTTGTTTGGCTGCCTTTTCCGTGGTTCCTTCCAGCAACATAAGGTTGTTGGTAAAATCAATTGTAAGGATATAGTTTTTTAAAAAGGCAGCTCCTATACTGGCCCCTTCCCGGTCCGAGAAAAAGGGACTGTACCCGTCTACCAACACATCCTTTTCGAGTTGAATTTTCATGCTTTTCTCCTTTTTAAGCGGCAAAGCTGTACTGCCCCTCCATACCGTATCAGTTGGCAGTTGTTGCCAGGCTTCTGTTG
>JAUIMD010000011.1 GCA_030433225.1 Bacteroidia bacterium | reverse complement strand
AAGGCTGGATACCAAACGGCTGGTTTCGTATATCTTTTCGGTTTGGATATCGGTGGTAAAGCCCATGGCCTTTTCGCGCGATTTTAAGGTCATTACTACCTCTTCCAACGAAGTGTTTCCTGCACGCTCGCCAATGCCGTTTATAGTTACCTCAACCTGGCGTGCCCCGTTTAACACACCGGCAATAGAGTTGGCCGTAGCCATGCCCAAATCGTTGTGACAGTGGGTGGATAAAATTGCCTTATCCACATTTTTCACATTATCAATCAGGTATTTAATTTTCTCACCAAATTCGTATGGGAAGGTATACCCGGTAGTATCGGGAATATTGATGACGGTTGCGCCTGCTGCAATTACCGCTTCTACCACACGGGCCAGGTAAGCGTTTTCTGAACGCCCTGCATCCTCGGCATAAAACTCTACGTCTTCCACGTACTTTTTGGCATATTTTACGGCCGCCACGGCACGCTCAATAATTTCTTCCGGGTTGGAGTTTAACTTGTGGTAAATGTGGTAATGTGAAGTACCAATTCCCGTATGGATTCGTCCGCGTTTGGCATATTTCAGGGCATCGGCAGCTACGTCAATGTCTTTTTGCACTGCGCGGGTAAGGGCACAAATGGTGGGCCGTGTTACCGCTTTTGAAATTTCCACCACCGAGTTGAAATCCCCGGGGCTCGAAATGGGGAATCCTGCTTCGATAATATCCACCCCTAACTCTTCAAGGGCTTTGGCCACTTCGATTTTTTCGATTGTGTTTAACTGGCAGCCGGGAACCTGCTCTCCATCTCTCAAAGTGGTATCAAAAATAAATACTCTATTGTTATCCATAATTGTAATTTTCTAAATCTGTGTAATTCGTTTACCTAATGATGAAAGTTGTTAAAGCGCAAAATACATTTTGCAAAATTAACGTTTATTTCCCCCGCAGGGGAGTAGGTATCGAATAAAGTATTGTCCCTTGTAAAACATTGTAAAATCCCAAAAAATAAACATTGAAAAAGCCATTCTCTTTGGGGAGAATGGCTTTAAAATATCTTAATCCAAATTACATACCATCCTCGCTCAATTATTCAATACGAATACCGAGTAGAAGGAGGCTGATAATAATGGAAGTTGAATTCATAATCATTCTGAATTATTGTGCCGACAAATATAAGGATTGTAATAAAATGTGCAAATATTTTTGAAAACAAATTGCGAAAGGGTGTGATTTGTTACAATCTGTAATTATTTTCACAAATACCCGCTTTCTACCATTTGCACCACATGTTCCAGCATTAAATCTTCTCCCGCTTCATCGTACTCGTTTTTCAGGTTCATTCCAAAAACCACGGCAAACGATTGCCAGAAAAAAGCGGTTAATTTTCCCCGGTACAGCTGCACCAACTCAAAGGTTGTTTCGGAACACTCGCGATCCACCAGCTTAATAAGCAGCTTCCCCTGGCTAAATGTGAGGTTTTTCAGGGGCTTTTCGTAATCGGCAAACAACTCCTTTTCCTTTCCTTTTAAAAATTTGCGTTTGACACGGTCGCTTTCAAAAGTGTTCAGGGTGTCTTCCAGTGATAGTACCAGGTGCGAAATGCCTTTGGCATAGGGCAGGGTCTTTTTTACATCGCGGACCAATTTCCAGTATTTGCGCTCCATTCGACGACTTTTAAATTCAGGCCGCGGATGTACGGTTAACGAAGGCAAAACCTGGTGCTGCGTAGTGTCGATAAGGGTATAGGATGGATGGTTCGGTTCCGTTTCCTGCGCCCGGGCGTTCCACCCAAAGCCCACGAACAATAGCAAACAAATGATATAAAGCCGTCCTGTTTTCATACGCTTACCTGTGTACACAGGGAGATAAAAAAGCCGGACTCCAACGAATCCGGCTCAAATTTATAAAATCGTTGCTATTTATGCATCAATGTTGGCATAGGTGGCATTTTCTTCGATAAACTGACGACGTGGCGCAACATCATCTCCCATTAGCATGGAAAAAACATGATCGGCCACCGCGGCACTTTCAATGGTTACCTGGCGCAGGGTACGTTGCTCAGGGTTCATGGTGGTATCCCAAAGCTGAATGGCGTTCATCTCTCCCAAACCTTTGTAGCGTTGTATATGGATGGAGTTTTCATTTCCGCCGCCATACTTATCCACAAAAGCCTGACGTTGCTTTTCGTCCCAGCAGTACTCTTCTGTTTTTCCTTTTTTACACAAATACAACGGAGGAGTAGCAATGTACAAATACCCATCGGCTACCAGTTCTTTCATGTAACGGAAGAAGAAAGTCATAATCAGGGTGGTAATGTGGCTTCCGTCAATATCGGCATCCGTCATAATAACCACTTTATGGTAACGCAATTTCGAAAGGTTCAGCGCTTTGCTATCATCCTCTGTACCTATGGTTACCCCAAGCGCTGTAAATATGTTTTTGATTTCTTCGCTTTCAAAAATCTTATGCGTCATGGCTTTTTCCACATTCAGGATTTTACCCCTAAGCGGTAAAATGGCCTGAAACCCCCGGTCGCGGCCTTGCTTGGCCGTACCTCCTGCCGAGTCACCCTCCACCAGAAATATCTCACACATGGCGGGGTCTTTTTCTGAACAGTCGGCCAGTTTACCCGGCAAGCCGCCCCCGGTTAGCGCTCCTTTACGCTGCACCATTTCACGTGCTTTACGTGCGGCATGGCGCGCGGTGGCTGCCAAAATCACTTTATCGACTATGGATTTTGCCTGCTTTGGATTTTCTTCCAGATAGTTGGCCAGCATATTGCTCACGGCCTGGTCAACTGCGGCACTCACCTCCGAGTTTCCCAGTTTGGTTTTGGTTTGGCCCTCAAACTGGGGCTCGGCCACTTTCACCGAAATAACGGCGGTTAATCCTTCCCGGAAGTCATCCCCCGAAATTTCAAATTTCAGTTTGGAAAGCCATCCTGATTTATCGGCAAAATTTTTCAGGGTACGGGTTAACCCCCTTCTAAAACCGGTTAGGTGTGTGCCCCCCTCTATGGTATTGATATTATTTACGTATGAAAAAACATTTTCGGAATACGATGTATTGTACTGCAAGGCCAGTTCAACAGGCACCTCATTCTTCTCGGTGGTAATGTGTATGGGCTCTTCAATAATGCACTCGCGCGATTCGTCAATAAACTCAACAAATTCGGGCAGTCCCTTTTCCGAAAAAAACAGTTCGGATTTCACTTCCCCCTGATCATCCACAACGCGCTTATCAGAGAGTTTCAGCCGAATGCCTGAATTCAAATAGGCCAGCTCACGTAAGCGGGATGAAAGAATATCATACTTATACTCGCCTGTAACAAAAATGCTTAAGTCGGGCTTAAACGTAACACGGGTACCGGTAATGTCGGTGGTGCCAATTTCCTCTACCGCAGTTTGCGGAACACCTTTTGAATACGTTTGCCGATAAATTTTACCATTGCGGTGAATCTCGGCTGTAAGTTCGGTTGAAAGGGCATTTACACATGAAACCCCTACCCCATGCAATCCACCCGACACTTTGTACGAATCCTTATTAAATTTACCCCCGGCGTGCAGTACTGTCATTACCACTTCAAGGGCTGATTTCTTTTCTTTTTCGTGCCAGTCTACCGGAATTCCACGTCCGTCGTCAATTACGGTAATGGAGTTATCTTCGTTTATAATAACGTCTATTTGGGAACAATGTCCGGCCAGGGCCTCATCAATGGAGTTATCCACCACCTCATAAACCAGGTGATGCAACCCTTTAACACCGATGTCGCCAATGTACATTGCGGGTCTTTTTCTTACCGCTTCTAATCCTTCAAGTACCTGAATACTATCGGCCGAGTAGCCTCTGTTCTCTACGTTCTCGCTCATGTAAAAATCTTTAGCAGTTAAATTCTTAACGAACAACTAAAATAAAATTATTCAGGCAAATATAGCAAAATATACAGAAGGCAGGAGGCGTTTTTACCGGGCCCAATTTGATGTTTTATCCACAAAATGTTCACCACCTGAAATTCAGGCTTTCATACAGCGGCAGGGTATTTTTTTATTGAATATTAACAGAATTGCGAAAGGCGGGCATCCGGCAAATACGGCAAAATCCATAAAAATAAACCCGGGCCGTATACGGAAGTAAGTAATTTACCTAACTTTGGAGGCTAATTTTGAATGATTTTTCCGGGCAATTGTCCGGTGGATATGTTTAACAAATACTACAGAAATGTCATTAAAAAGAAGTATTCAAGACCTCAAAAAGAGGCGAGCACTCGTGCAAAAAGGAGGTGGCGAAAAAGCAATCGAAAAGCAGGTGGCCAAAGGGAAACTTACTGCTCGTGATCGCATTAAGGCAATCCTGGACCCCGATTCGTTTCATGAATATGATCTGTTTGTAGAACACCAGTCAAGGGATTTTAACATGGATAAAAAGGTACTGCACGGCGATGGTGTAGTAACCGGTACGGGAACCATTTTTGGCAGCCCGGTATGTATATATGCACAGGATTTTACCGTGGAAGGCGGTTCGCTGGGACTTATGCACGCCCGTAAAATCACTAAAATTATGGACCATGCGCTAAAATTGCGCGTGCCCATTATCGGCATCAACGACTCAGGAGGTGCCCGTATTCAGGAGGGGGTAAATTCACTGGCCGGATACGGTGAAATTTTCTACCGCAATACCCTGGCATCAGGTGTTATCCCTCAGCTATCGGTTATTCTGGGCCCATGTGCCGGCGGAGCAGTTTATTCGCCCGCCTTGACCGATTTTGTTTTTGTGGTGGACCAGATATCCAAAATGTTTATTACCGGCCCGGCCGTAATTGAAACTGTTTTGGGTGAAAAAATTTCGATGGAAGACCTGGGTGGAGCGCGCGTACACAGCGAAATAACCGGGAACGCCCACTTTTATGCCGAAAGCGAGGAAGAGTGCTTTAACCAAATCAAAAAGCTGATCTCTTACATCCCGTGGAACAACAGCACTAAAGCCAAAGCAATTCCGCCAAAATCGCCCAATTTCGAAAAACACATTGAAGAAATTATACCCGCCGACCCACGTGAGCCTTACGATGTTCGCGATGTAATTAAGGCCATTGTCGACGATTCCGACTTTTTTGAAATTATGGAATTGTGGGCTGCCAACATTGTTATTGGTTTTGGACGTATGAACGGCGAAACGGTAGGCTTTGTGGCCAACCAACCCCTTGTACTGGCAGGAGTTTTAGACTGCGACAGTTCCGACAAAGCGGCCCGATTCATCCGCTATTGCGATGCCTTTAACATCCCGATTGTTACGCTTGAAGATATGCCCGGGTACTTACCCGGTGTAGACCAGGAGCATGCAGGCGTGATTCGTCACGGCGCAAAAGTATTGTATGCCTATTCCGAAGCTACCGTGCCTAAAATCACCGTTATTTTGCGCAAAGCATACGGGGGTGGATACATTGCCATGAACAGCCGTCACCTGGGCGCCGACTTTATGTTCTCGTGGCCAAGTGCCGAAATTGCAGTAATGGGCCCCGAAGGAGCAGCCAACATTATTTTCCGAAAAGAAATTATGGAAGCTGAAGACCCTGAACAAATGCGTTTGGACAAAGTAGCCGAATACAAGGAAAAATTTGCCAATCCTTATGTGGCAGCTGCCAAAGGATACATTGATGCAGTGATTGAGCCGGAAGAAACCCGCAGCATTTTACTGCATGCACTTGAGGTAAGTACGAGCAAAGACGATTACCGTCCGGCTAAAAAGCATGGAGTTCCTCCATTTTAAATCGAACCTAATAAGTATAGAATTATGGCAGAAGAAATGAATGAACTTCAATCGCTAACCATTGATGGCAGCGAATACAAAACCAGATACACTAAAAAGTATGCCAACCGCAGGGTGTGGGAATACCCCGACTCCAGAAAGGTAATTTCATACATTCCGGGAACGGTAATTGAACAGTACTTTAAGGACGGCGATGCAGTAAAAGCAGGCGAGCCCATTATGCTGTTTGAGGCCATGAAAATGCAAACAAAAGTGTATATGCCGTATGACGGTATTATAAAAAACTACTGCGTAGCTATAGGTGAGCGGTACCCGAAAGAACATGTTTTGGTGGAAATTGAATAAGCTCCACCAAAACTCTCTACTAAAAAAAGCTGCCTTATGGGCGGCTTTTTTTTGCAATTGGCTGTAATGTTTTTCAACTTGGTGCGTATTACAGAAAACATTTCACTTGAAAACAGCGGCCTTTAATTCACAGTTTTTGCACTTAAAAAACCAATTGTACGGTTACCTGATGAGCCGGGTTAAAAACCACGAGGCCGCCCACGACCTGCTTCAGGATTTGTATTTGAAATTGTACGCACAACGAAAGCGCATTGAACCGGATACTGCCCGGTTCTACTTTTTCAGAAGTGCGCGCAATCATTGCCTCGACTGGCACAGAAAACAAATCCCGGATACTGGCGATACTGCATGGAATGAATTGGAAACCGGAGAAGAAAGCACCTATGAGAAAACGGAACTCACACAGCACTTCAGGGCATTGATAGAACAGCTTCCGCCCAACCAGCAGGAAGTAATTTACCTGAAAGATGTATGCGAATTGAGTACACGGGAAACCATGGAAATTACGGGCTTAACAGAAAACAACATGCGCGTAAACCTGAGCCGGGCACGCGCAAAAGTAAAAGAAGGACTCGCAAAAATTTACCACTATGAAGCCACAACAAAATATTGACGAGCTATACCAAACAGCACTAAAAAACGAGCGGGAAGCCCTGAAGCAGCTTAACGTTCCCATAACGCTTACTGAAAAACCGCGGCCTATGTACACCCTGGGCATATGGGCCACCGGCATTGCAGCGGTGTTGGTAATTGGCTGGATGCTCCTTCAACCGCGCATAGAGCACCGCAAGGTTGAACAGCTGTATGCAACAATAGAGCAAGCCACCGCAACGCCTGTTATTATGAACCAAAAAGGTGACATAAAAGCCGTAGAACGCTTCAATACATCGTTTAAAAATCTGTCGCACACCAACGAAACAATCGTACGTTTCAACAGCAAAATCAAGAAATTTCAAAAATCAAATTCATAAGCTCATGAAATCCAGAATTATTTTAACACTAACATGCCTGTTTATTGCAATGCACCTGCAGCACCTCAGTGCGCAAACGTACACCTCTCCGGTAAAAACCGTTTACGATGAACTTTCCAGCCAGGACATTAGTGGCTTATCGGCAGTTTACATCAGCTCTTCCATGCTAAAATTCAGCCTTTCCATCGCATCAGCGGTAAACAGCGATCAAAAGCTCGATTCCCTAAAGCTATTGGTAAGCCACATGGACGAGATAATTTTATTGGGCGATATGCCCAGTTCGGTATTTAGCGACGAACAGGTAAAAAAACTGGAAAACACCCTGAAAAAAGGCGGCTACAACCTGATGGTAAAAATGAAGGATAACGACGAGGAACTGAATGTTTACATGCTGGAAGACAGCAAATCGGAAAAAATAAGAGACCTTGTGGTGATTGTAAAAGAACGGAACGAACGTATGGTACTTAGCATAACCGGACACATGACCACCCAGGAACTGGCGGCCGTAGCATCCCTTGCCAACATTGACATTGGTGACTTTTTACCCAATTTATAAGCTGGAAATTGCAGCACGGTTAATGCAAACGCTTTAAGAATGGGGTACCAATCAGGGTACCGAAGGCCGCCGGAATTCAGCACAAAGTATGGCAGTGGCCACGCCCACGTTTAACGATTCAACATTTTGAGCATGGGGAGGAAAAGGTGGAATAAACAGCTTTTTTGATACGTATTTTGCCGGTTCTTCCCGAATGCCTTTGCCTTCGTTTCCCATGAGTATAATACCGTGCGAATCAAGTTGAGTTTGGTACAGGTTTTCTCCTTCCAAAAACGTGCCGTATACCGGAACTTTTGCCTGTGATAAAAATTCAGCCAAAGGTGTGTAATGCACCTTTACCCTTGCAAGTGCCCCCATTGTAGCCTGCACAACCTTGGGATTAAACACATCCACCGTATCGGGCGAACAAACCACATTGGCAATACCAAACCAATCGGCAATGCGCAAAATTGTGCCCAAATTGCCCGGATCCTGGATACCATCCAATGCCAGGGTCAGGGAATTCCGAATCTCGGAAACCTCCAGAATACCGGCAGGTTTGTAAAACACAGCCAGTACATTGCGTGCCGATTGGAGATTACTGATTTTTTTCATTTCTCCGGATGTTACGGTCAACACTTCTGCCTCTCCCGCCGGGTACTCCCCTGCGTCGTTTTGCTGTACCACCAGCATTTCCGCCTTAAAAAAGGGCAACAGTTCCTGAACAAGCTTTTCTCCTTCGGCCACAAATACCCCGTATTTATCACGAAACTTCTTTAGCGACAAGGCCTGTATGTATTTTATTTTGTTTTTGGAAAGCATAAAAGCAAAGGTATAAAATCATCGTTCACCAAAAGCGCACGAAAAAAATCAATTTCCACCCTAAAAAGCAACATTAGTAACAATTTAACGCAGGTCTTATTCAGATTCAATCAAAATATCAATTTTTATTTGTTTCCTTTGCAAAAAAGATACCGCATAAGCTTGCGAATCTAATTGCTACATAACCATGGGACCAGAAGAGAAAAGACTAGAAAAATCATCGGACAACCGCACCTGGAGAAAGTGGGGGCCTTATGTTACCGAAAGGCAGTGGGGTACAGTGCGCGAAGATTACAGCAAGGGAGGCTATAGCTGGGGGGCAATTACGCACGACCAGGCCAAAAGCAACACCTATCGCTGGGGAGAAGAAGGCATTGCCGGGTTTTGCGACAACCAGCAAATACTGTGTTTGGCACCTGCCTTTTGGAATGGCCGTGACCCCATTTTAAAGGAGCGCCTTTTTGGCCTTACCAACGGCGAAGGAAACCATGGCGAAGATGTAAAAGAATTGTACTATCATTTGGAGTCGTCTCCCACCCACTCCTACTGTAAATACCTGTATAAATATCCGCAAAATCCGTTTCCATACAACGATTTGGTAAGTGTAAACCGCGGCCGCAACCGGCACCAACCCGAGTACGAACTGATTGATACGGGCATTTTTAACGACAATGCCTATTTTGATGTTTACATGGAATATGCCAAAGCCGGCATAAACGATATATTGCTGAAAATCACCGTTTTTAACCGGGGCCCAAAAGATGCATACATCCATGTGTTGCCGCATATATGGTACCGGAATTACTGGAAACACAACAGCAGGTATCAACGGCCAAAAATTAAACGATTAACCGACCATGTTTTACAGGCACATTCATCGCGCAACGGCAAATTTTATTTTTACCATGAGGGAGGCGAACAGCTGTTTTGCGAAAACGAAACCAACAATAAGGTAATTTATGGCACCGAGAGCGAGTTTCCCTATGTAAAAGACGGCATTAACGACTACCTGGTAAAAGGCAAACCTTCGGTAAATCCGCTGAATGAGGGCACCAAAGCTGCCGTTCATTTGCACCAAAAGGTAAAGGCACAGGGATCCATCGAAATAAAAGTACGGCTCACCAAAAAGAAAGTGAGCAATCCGTGGCACGATTTTGACACCATTTTTGCGCAACGCATACGTGAGCACGACGAATTTTACGACAATCTCACCCCAAAAAACCTGAACGCCAAGCATAAACAATTGGTAAAAAATGCCTTGGGCGGTTTGCTGTGGACCAAGCAATACTACTACCTTGATGTGTATAAGTGGCTGAATGGTGAGCAAGGGAAGTTTCCTCCCGACCGGGATTTTAAGCGCAATTACGATTGGCAGCACCTTACCAACCGCAACATCCTTTCGATGCCCGATAAGTGGGAATACCCGTGGTATGCGGAATGGGATCTGGCATTTCATACCACCACCTTTGCACATGTGGATGCCGAATTTGCCAAGCGACAACTGTTGCTGATTTTAAAGGAATATTACCTCCACCCCAATGGTCAGATTCCGGCGTACGAGTGGAATTTTAGCGACGTAAACCCACCCGTGCACGCCTGGGCCGTTTGGCAGGTTTACCAAACCGACAAAAGAAAGAACCGTGAAGGAGACCTGGATTTTCTGGAACGCTCTTTTCAAAAATTGCTGCTAAATTTTACCTGGTGGGTAAACCGTAAAGATGCCGATGGAACCAATGTGTTTGAAGGTGGATTTTTAGGCCTGGATAACATTGGGGTATTTGACCGTAGCAACAGGCCGATGCCACAAGCTGGATGGCTATGTTTTCTCTCAACATGCTGCAAATTTCGTTGGAACTGGCCAACCACAACATAAATTACGAGGAATTTGCGGCCAAATTTTTCAGGCACTACCTTAACATTGCCTGGGCCATGCACCACATTGGTAAAAAAGAAATATCGTTGTGGGACGATAAGGACAATTTTTACTACGATGAAGTATTGCTGGAAAACGGAAGCTCTGAACGTTTAAAAGTACGTTCGCTGGTGGGCATTATTCCACTTTTGGCGGTAGAGGTAATCAACAGCGATACCTTTAAAAACCTGCGACGCTTTAAGCGGCGGGCCATTGAAATTATTCGTTCGCGGCCCGACCTGGCCTCGCTCATTTCGCGCATTGAGCAAAAAAACGACAAAGGCGATCACCTGTTTGCCATTATGCGTAGTTTCAGGCTCGACCATTTGTTACGGCGTATGCTGGATGAGGCCGAATTTCTGTCCGATTACGGCATACGGTCCCTCTCCAAACATTACGAGAAAAACCCCTATGTTTTTGAGCATTACAATGGTAAGCACACCATACAATACGAAGCCGGAGAAAGCACATCGGACATGTTTGGTGGAAACTCGAACTGGCGAGGCCCTATTTGGCTTCCGCTAAACTACCTCATTATTATTTCGCTAAAAAAATATTACGCCTATTATGGCCCGGAATATGTGTATGAATTTCCGAAAGGATCGGGGGTAAAACTCAATTTAAAGGAAATTGCCAAAGAGCTTACCAATCGCTTGCTGAGCCTGTTTGACCGGGACGAAACCGGCAAATACAGGTACTATGCCGAAAACATACAGTTTAGTCAAAACATCCATTTTAGAGACCACCAGATGTTTTACGAGTTTTTTAACGGGGATACCGGTAAAGGCCTGGGAGCCTCGCACCAAACCGGCTGGACAGCCCTGATCGCCAATCTGTTACTCGAAGAGGACGAATACCCGGCATAAGCCCTACGCTAACTTCATGTGATCCTGCGAGGCCTTTTGGAGGGTTTCCAGCATAACCGATACCGGCTGCGCACCACTTAGGGCGTATTTACGGTTAATTACAAAGAAAGGAACACCGGAAATACCGAGTTGCCGGGCTTCATTAAGGTCAGCCCGAACGGCATCTGCAAACAACCCGGTGTTTTCAAAAAGCCGGGCCACCTCAGGTTTGTGCAATCCGGCCTCTACTCCCATGTGAATGAGCGTTGCTGCATCATCCACATTTTTGCCCTGTTCAAAATAGGCATGCAACAGGTTTTCTTTCACCTGCTCTCCCAAGCCATTACTTTTAGCCAATTGCAACAAACGGTGTGCATTAAACGTATTGGCCACTACTGCTTTTTCAAAATTGAAATTCAGCCCTTCGCCTTTAGCCATTTGCACCACATATTCGGTGGTTTTAAGGGTGTAATCCTTAGTCCACCCTTTAGTTCGGGCAAGGTCGTCCAGCACATTTATGCCCGGGTTAGTGACCGCCCCGGGGTTTAACTGAAAGCTTTTCCATACCACATTTATCGCCACATTTCCATCGAACCGCGCCAACGCCTGTTCGAACCTTCGCTTTCCTATAAAACAAAACGGGCATACTACATCGCTCCAAATCTCAACTGTCATTTCGCACATTTTTTCAACTAACTTACTCTTGAAAAAAAGGTTGACATATTTAACCTTTTTACACAACAAAAAGGCCATTCGTGCACCACGAACAGCCTTTTATATACCTGATGAATTTCCTTTTATTTCAGATAAGAGTTTAGCATCCAAAGGGTTTTCTCGGTTTCTGAAATGTAGTCGCTCATTAAACTTACGGTACCTTCGTCTTCGGCATCGGCGGCCAAACTTAAAATTTCCCGCTCCTTAAGGATTAGTACGGAGAAATTTTGAACGATGGTTTCCACCCCTTCTGTTCCGTTGGTAATGCCTTTTGCTTCTTTAATTTCTGACTTTGCAATGTAATCGGAAAAGGTATGCAGCGGCTCACCCTCCAGCGTTAAAATACGCTCGGCAATTTCATCAACCTTTACCACCGCTTCATCATAGTATTCTTCAAACTTCACATGCAGTTCAAAAAACTCTTTCCCTTTAATGTTCCAGTGCAATCCTCGCAAATTTTGATAAAACATTTGATAATCGGCCAGTAAAACATTCAACTTATCGGCAAGGGCCGCTGCTTTCTTTTGATCAATTCCTACTAAATTTTTCATGATTCTATGTAATTTATTATTGTTACTTATACTGTGCAACGCACGTTCGCATTGCTTTAAATTGCTGGTACAAAGATGCAACCCCTCGATATATTTATCAAATAGATAATACTTATAAATGTATTATTATTGTCTATATTTCTTAACAAGTGAAAACATGTGTTTACGGTACGTTTAAGCCGATCATTGGCACCTGCTAATATTTTTTACAAAAAGTGCTTCATTTATTTTCATTATACAATTACATACTGTAGTTTTAGCCTAGCCAACTGATAATGTGAACCTTTTACATTTCTTTGGCGGACAATTGCTTTACTCTAAACATAATCCTACTTCGGTGGATGTACTATTGATTGTATTTTTTTCATCTTGCAAAAAAGATGGAGCCACGTGTTTGGTAAAAACACCCAAAACGTAAAACACAAAACTGAGAGATTATTGTATTGAATGCTCCCCTAAAGTATCCCGAAATGAAACTGCTGACAAAACTGATTCCCGTGCTTTTCCTCACCTTGCTGGTTTCTGCCCTACAGGCGCAAACCCTGAAGGAAACCACCCAGAAATTCACTGAGTTGATGGTGCAAACCGCCCTTACCGAAGCGGCATTTGTTGAGCAACTCACCCCTTTTATTGATCCGGCTTCAAATGTGGACAGCATTTGTGCTGACTATTACAGTCACTGGAAACACTGCATGGAAAAGAACTTTTATCCTCTGAAAACCAATATTGAGGAAATCAGAAAAGAATCGAAAAATACGGCCACTGTACTTATTTCAAACATCTGGCATTGCGACACCGGTGAATCGTACTATTTTCTTTCTCATACCAACTGGGTAAAAAAGGGCAACAAATGGTACCGAAGCACCGAAGAAGCCACTATACTGGCCAGCAATAAAATTGAAGAAGAGGCACCGGAAAACTAAGCCCTTTACCAAAGACGGCACCTTACAGCTGACGTTTTATTAACGTACGGAGGATAAAACCTGCACCTTTTTTCGTAGAAAACAACGGGAATTGTGCAGGTTTTACCCTTTTTATGGTGTTAACACAATTTTACGAAGGATACAAGTAAGCTACCTAAACTCCCCCTATTTTGAATCGTTTTAAGTAATACCTCCAAATTTAATGGCGCAACAAACATCTCCTTACTTACTGTATTATTGCATTTTAAATACTATCCTAACCCTCCAATAACGCAAATTTAATATCGAGTTTTTCAAAATTACTCCAAATGTTAAATTCCAAATTTAATGGATACAATGAAGGGTATTGCCTAATTTTACCTCAACAATTAATCGAAACAACAACGCCTTAAAGCATCCTTGATTTTTGGCGGAATGAAGCACCTGACTTGTGAAGTTCCTTAAAAGGGAACAACACCTTGCTTAAGCGAAAGCAAGGAACCTTCGAAAAGACATTGCCTGTTTGTGACTTGTTTGTTGACACCACTTAAGATCACACGCGAAGGTTCAAGGTAAAAGGTATGATTTCCATCAAGGCTGTAGGCAAAACATTAACTTAAAAACCAATTCGTATGAAAGCTTTACAAACCTTATTACTGGCCCTGTTTTTTATTTCGTGCTTCATTTTAAGCACCAAAGCCGAGAACCTCAAAGAAACCTCCAAAAGCTTCACCGAGC
>JAUIMD010000504.1 GCA_030433225.1 Bacteroidia bacterium | reverse complement strand
AAGGCTATAAAGACGACACAGAAAAAAATAACCGGTTACAGGTGCTTATAAAAAATGCTTTGGAATCCATTAAGGACCAGGTGCCTACCACCCTGAACATTGATAAGGACAAAGATGGATTTGTTGACAACATCAGCTTTGTGGTTCAGGGAAACCCCGATGGATGGAACGATTTAATATGGCCGCACCGATACGCCTTGTACGCTTATAAAGTGATGATAAATGGAGCTCAGGCACGTTTGTACACCT
The DNA here is from genome assembly GCA_030433225.1 of Bacteroidia bacterium. GTDB lineage: Bacteria > Bacteroidota > Bacteroidia > Bacteroidales > UBA5342 > JAUIMD01. The sequence continues at coordinate 2,346 of JAUIMD010000504.1, read as the reverse complement.
TTCAAATGGAAAATACGTCGGTAACTACCTTTTGCCACGAAATGTTTCATATGCTGGGGGCACCCGACCTGTACCATTACGACGAAGACCATGCCCATTTGGAACCGGTTGGAAACTGGGATATAATGGAAAGCGGAACCGGTCACATGGGCGCCTACATGAAGTACAAATATTCCGAAAAAACCTGGCTTAGTGAAATGCCCGTTATCAGTAATTCGGGAACGTACACGCTATTTCCACTTACCAACGAAACCCAAAACGCGTACATTATTTATCCGCGTCAGCAGTTTTTAACCAGTGAGTATTTTGTGCTGGAATACCGCACCAAAGAAGGAGATACTTACGATAAAAACCTGGAAGGAAGTGGCTTGTTGCTTTACCGGATAAATCCGAATATTTCGGATGGAAACCGCAACGGGCCACCCGATGAGGTGTACCTCTATCGCCCCAACGGGGCACCGGAAGCCAATGGCAACCTATCACGCGCTGCCATGGCAAACATACCCGGTTTTGCCGTGCTGGACAATACCCCGATGTCGGCATTTTTAACCAACGGTACCAACAGCGGGTTAAAAATTTCGAATGTATCGGCTGCAGGCGACAGCATTACCTTTGAGGTGGATTTGAACCTCAGCAGTATGGCTGACATTCTTACATTTACCATGCAGGGAGCCAGAGAAACCAGTCTGGATACCGAAAACGGGGTGATTCATGTGCAGGTGGAACGTGAAACCAACCTGGAAAGTGCCCGCCCGGTATTGACCGTCTCTGATTTTGCAAGCGTTTTCCCGGCATCCAACGAAAAAATAGACCTCACTACAAACCCTTATTATACCGTAACGGCAGAAGATGGTTCCACCAAAGAATGGTGGGTAGATGTGGAGGTTTTGCCCAATACCGAAGCAAATTTTACCAGTTTTTCGTTTATAGGCCTCGAATCCAAAGAATACATCAACATCCCCAACCAGGAAGTAATTGTGCTGGTGCCCTACGGTACAAGCCTCAAACACCTGGTACCTACCGCCCAAATTTCAATTGGTGCGCATCTAAGTCCCGATACGCTGTTCGCTTACGATTTTGCGACGCAAAACATTTTTACCATCACCTCCGAAGACCTTGCAACCACCAAGGAATGGCTCATAAAGGTGCAGCCTGACGAAAATGCCTCCAAATTTAATTTGAGCGATCTGGTCGACATTCGTTCCGAAGCCGGTTACATCATTATTGAATCGTTCCAGGAAGATTTGGTGTACGAAGTGTACAGCTTAAACGGCAGCCTGATGGCCAATGGCAACCTCAACGGCGAAACACGTGTGGATGTGTATGGGAAACAAGGCGTGTACATTGTTCGGGTAAGAAACGAAATTGGCACGGTTAGTGGAAAAATAAGGGTGGAATTTTAATCCCACCCTACCCTTTTATTTGGTCATTATCCCTTTTAACAAAACTGCATTTCCACCCTTGCGTTTCAGCACATTTTCTTTGGGAAGTGTTGCCGATTTTGGCGCCGGAAAACGGGTTCCATCAATGTACGAAAGTGCAATGTTCAGCAATTCTTCGTTGGGGTCACCCAATGGGTGCATCAGGTCATCCATGGCATACACATCAGGTGCAAATCCTCCGTTATAATCAGTTACTCCCTTTGTATTCACTGATTTGGCAATAATAGGCAGCATTCCCCAGGTATCTTCCGCTGTTTCGTCGTGCGGAATGGGAACCGAAACTGTGTATTTTCCGTATGTGGTGTCCCCAATCTGTACCACATTCAGGTAAGGATCAAGGCCGTTCATTACCAATTCGCTGGAAGATGCCGTTCCCCCCAAGGTTAACACGTATAGGGTACTTAGGTCCAGGTTTACCGGCACCGGCATAAAACGTACCCGCAGGTTAGGAGAATCGTCACCTTCGTACCGTTTAAAATAATTCTGATAGGCCTCATTATAAATGTAGGAATAAAATACATCCTCATTTTGCATGTGTTGTTTCCCTACCAGCATACTTGCCAGTAAAGTAGCCATGTAGGTGGCTCCCCCCCCATTGTAGCGCAAATCCAACACCACATCGCTAACGTTCGCCTCCTTAAAGCTTTGCATTACATGTACCAACTTGGCAGAATCGGTTTCGGTATAAATAAAGGCGTTGTACATCAGGTAGCCCACTTTTTTACCGTTGGTTTCTATTACCGAATAATGGTGGATGGGATCTTCCTCCAATACCACAGCCGCCATTTCTATGGTTTTATCCAGTTCTACTACTTCGTTCTGGGCATCTTTTCCCACAAATTTCAGGGTATAAAAATCGGCATCCAGCAAGGTATTGTAGTTGGTGGTGTTGAGCGCCTCACCG
>JAUIMD010000503.1 GCA_030433225.1 Bacteroidia bacterium | reverse complement strand
ATAGCGTGCTGACCTATAGGTGCCAGGGAAACGACATCCTGCGCGAGGCCGATGGCAAACGCCAAACCAAGTGGCATGCCCTGAGGGCGATATATTGAAAACAAGGTAACCAGCAACGCCAGCATATCGATGCGAATGTAACCAAACCCCGGTATCTGGGTAATATAGAAAAGTAGACAAATGGGCAAAAGCCCAAACCAGTCAGAAAGACGAAGCTGAATCTCCTGCATGCCAGTAACCTACTCCTCAACCGAGGCTGATCCAGCAGAAGTCCCACTTACTACGCCTATCCCCCTAAAAAAACTAAACCCGCAAAACAGTTGGCTGGCCGAACGCTGGTTTCCCGACCAAAAGAAACGGGCAAAACCAGCTTTATTTTCAAATTATAAAGGCGATCCGCACGATGCGTTTTGGTATTTCGACAAGGAGATGGCCGAGGCTACTGAAGCCTATTACGTCTGTGAGCGTGGAAAGAAAGAGCAATATATCGGCTTCATTCAAAAGGGGGAGTTACTGTCTTTTAATGAAAATCTTCATGCACGCACAACCGGCATATTCGAGCCGGAAACAGATGGTCTGACATTTCATCTGAAGGCTGCTTTTACAGACACCTTGCGAAGTCGCCTTACAAATGACCATGCCGCGGGAACGCCGGTCATCGATCGTATTTGTGGCCCGGTGGTGAAGGTAAACGACAGCACATTTACGGTTCGGTTTTACCGGATGGGATTGAATAACCCGAAACGGACGGGCGACATCTGGCTGTTGGCGCATCACCCCGGCGATAAGAACTATAAGAGTACGGTTCAGCAATACAATTTGCGTATTCCATTTAAACAGGAAAATGGGGATGAGCAAACCATTTCGTTTGGTGTGATACCCGATCAGGTTGAAGGAGTAAAAGCGTTAGCACTAACTGCCAGTTCGAGTTCCGGCCTACCGGTTTATTTTTATGTGAAGGAAGGACCTGCCGAGGTGAAAAATGGAAGGTTGGTATTCAGCAAAATTCCTCCGCGAAGTAAATTTCCTGCAAAGGTAACCGTAGTGGCCTGGCAATATGGCAATAGTAACCCGCCTGAAGTTCAAACAGCGCTACCTGTTGAACAAAGCTTTTTTGTAGAAAAAAAGGATGAATAAACAATTGAATATCAACGTGAATCTGATGAATTTATTAAATCAAATAAAATTAAGTATTGCCATGTGCGCGGTTGTTTTTAGTGTGCATTCCGTGCATGCAAAAACAAAGGTAATAACGGTTGAATCCATAGAAGCACTCATGGAGGCAGCGGCTAAAGACGGGCAGCAGGTCGTGATGAAACCCGGTGTGTATGCCGTAAGTGATTACCTGAGCGAAGACCGTATTGCAAAACTACTTGCAGCGTTTCCTCCGCAAACAGAGGCGCAACAACGCCCCCCGCGTTGGTTGCTGCATTTTGGTGGGAATAATAATTACTTCGATTTTACCGGAGTAACTATTGAAATAAATACTGAATTGTACGATGTTTTGCCCTATGGTTATACCCGATGCATCTTTATTGATGGGAACGGAAATACCATAAAAGGATTAACCATACGGAATACAGGCCCTGAAGATAAAGGGAGTAGTGGAAATATCCTGACCGTATTTGGTAACAATACTTTGTTAGAGGATGTAAGGTTATATGTAAGAGGTTCCACCTATGGTTACGGCGACTTGTTTGGAAAGGGAGGCCCTAATCTAACCTACCTTCAAAAACAAAGTGGCATTATGGTGGCCGGTCAAAACAATACGCTGAAGCGTTGCAAGGTATTTAGCCGGGCATTTGGACATTGTTTTTACATTCAAACCCAGGGACACGATACCCGCGATATTGTATTAGAAGACTGTTATGCAGAAGGAGCGGTTCGCAGTACTAACGATATACTGTCAGGAACCGGAGGCCTGGCAGAAGCGCTAAGCTACTGAAGTGTTTATCTAAACCGTGATGGACGATATATGATTACCCCGGGTTATACTAAATCCTTAAGCGAAGATGGCTTTCGTACGTATGGAGGGGTTGGGAAAGTAACGTTGATGAATTGTACTGCAAAAAATACACGTGCCGGGTTTGAAATTGGAGGAACGAATGATGCTGAGAATCGCACCGAACTTCGGGGCTGCCAGTCCATTGGTACCGAGCGTGCTTTTTTACTGGGTTCAAATGTGTTGGTTCGTAATTGCAGGGGGGATATTGAATATGGTCCACTACTTTATTTACGTGAGAATACCGTTGGGGCGGATGTGGAATTAGAATTAGTTCCCGGAATGCCCAAGTCTACGGTGCATACCATTGCTACCATTGCCGGCCGCCTGAGCCAGGCGGAAGATGCATCGGCAAGCACTGAAGACGCAGGCGAAGAAGCAAAGGCTGAAGACAAGGCCGAAGCTAAGGGTGAATAACCCATGCAGCTGCTGGTAGGGTTGGGCAATCCCGGACCCGAACATCAACAGCAACGGCATAATGTAGGATTTATGGTGCTTGAATCTTTTGTGACGTATTTACAAATTACCCAATCTTTTAATTTGAATAAAAAAAGTGGTGCTGAAGTATTAAAAACCAGTCAGTATACATTTATTAAA
>JAUIMD010000502.1 GCA_030433225.1 Bacteroidia bacterium | reverse complement strand
ATTCCGGTGGATTGTCGGTATATATTCCGATGGAATCTCCCGGGTGATAATGCAGCCCAGACTCTTCCAGTGACAATTCGATGTGCATTACTTCCTTAGAAGAACCTGCCCCGTTTAATACTACCTTATCTAATATAGTAGCATAAAAGGGATTGGTTTTAGTATATTTCGATTCCTCAATCACAGGGGCATCGTCCAGCACGACCGGTTGACCATTGGCAATGCCCTGGCTGGAAAGCTTCTCCACAAGATTTTTCGTCCACTCCTCGGCATCTGATTCAAAATCCACATCACACTTTACGATGGGCAGAATGGGATTGGCGCCGTTTTTACGGAAAGCCTCATCAATGTCAACCCCTGTTTGACAGAATTTTTCGTACGACTTATCGCCAAGTGCAAGCACCGAAAAGTTAGCTCCATCCAATTTTGGTGCCCGCTTGCCACGCACGAAAGCCCAAAAATCTTCGGCTTGCACCGGAGGGTCACCTTCGCCATGGGTACTCACAATAATGGCTACATTTTGCTCATTTTTCAGCTGCTTTGTGTTGTAATCCTGCATATTATACACCGATGTTGACATGCCGGCCGAAATCGCTTTTTTGCTTAATTCACGGGCAATTCCTTCGCTTCTACCGGTATGCGTACCATACAAAATGGTTAAAGCCGGATTTTGAGAAGCTACCCGAATGTTTTCGGGGTTAATGGAAAGGCCACCGGATTTTTTGCCTGATTTACCGGCACTTATGCCGGCAATATACCCTTCTACCCAGGCCAATTGCTCGGGCTGCAGGGCACTCAGAAAGCTATCCAGTTGAGCTTTTTGTGCATCTGTGAGTCTGTTAGTTGAGCTCATTTATTCTATTTTGTAGTGTTATTGTCGTTAAAAAATTCGTTCTCCAAAAAGGTTGCTATGCGGTTTCGTATTTCAATGGATTGAAAAACGTTGGTGGCATTGGAACCAACGGCAACGGTTACATTTCCGTTTTGATAAACAGCAGGCGAAACAAAATCGCACAAATCGGGGCGGTCATGCACATTTACCAAAATCCTTTGGTTGTGGCAATCGTCCATAATAAGCGTATCCAGCTCCAGGTTATCGGTAGAGGCATACACTACGTGCTTACCCTCCAGGTACTTTTTGTGGTAGGCCTCCTGAATCACCGGCACCCCTGTTTCCAAAAAAGCGGCAAGGGGAGTTTCCGCCAGCACCACGATGTCGCAGGTAAAACGAAGCAGAATTTTGAGCTTTTTAAGGGCACTTTCCCCGCTTCCTACCAAAAGAATCGTTTTGCCAGTCAAATCCAGAGTTACCGGTAAATATGTTTTTTGAGGTTTCATCGCCTTTTACTGTGTTAAACCCACTCGCGTTTGATTTGTTTTACTCCCTCTGTATTAGATTTGATAGTCCATATCTTCCTTGATTCGACCAAAGTTTATGCGAGTCCAGGCACGTTCATGAAAATAGAAGAGCAACATTTTCGTAAACAACTCCACCCCTCCAATGGAGAAGGCGTACGTCCATGTACCGGTTATCAGCCACGAAATAAAGATGGTATCCAACGTTCCTACCGCGCGCCATGATATGGTTTTAACAACGCTTCTGTATTTTTTCTCTATCATAAAGCTATCCTTCCTTTCTGTAATTTTTGAAATAAAAAAACCTTTCTTTTTTATTAGAAAGGTCACCGTTTTAATTTGCCTGTAATGTAATCCTTCCTACGAAACCTGTTGTTTCATGCAATGCATTGTATAAACCGGACAACATAACTGAACCATCATGGCTTTTTTCTTTAAACTTTCAGGAGCAAAAATAAGGGGAATAATCGTGACCACCATACGCATTTGAAACATTATAACTACTTATTTAGTAGTTTTTATAAATCCCTATGCACAGGCTGTTTCCAACTTTACGTGTTATCAATATAACTATTTCCTACTTTAAACATAGCATTCCTAAAAAATCACAACACCGGTCATAAAAAAACGCCCCGCAACTCAGCTGCGGGGCGTTTGGGTTTATTGCGTTGCTATTTTTAAGCTTCAATAGGACGCAGGGTATCTGCACCAATGGTACCTTTCAAAGAATCCAGATACTTAGGGCTCGATACTTCCTTAAGTTTGGCTTTTGCTTCACTCAGGCGTGCTCCCAGATCCATGTTCATCGATCCATCGGCGAAGCTTTTTTTCTTAGAAACCTCTTCGATGTAGGCCACATTTTTGGTCCACTGAGCCACATCACGTTTTTGTTTTTCAACTAAACGCTCTTTGTACCAATTGCTATTCAGCACCGTTTCGGCATCAAACATTTTTCTAAAGTCGGGGTGGTTTCGGTCCATGCCGTTATAGTCCCCTTTTACCATAATGTTTACCAATGCTTTTAACGGAGGGCACAGTGCTTCCACGGTTCCGTCTTTAAAGTAACCTTCGGCCACTCTTTTCTGCGTAATGCTCAGGTTATCAATAGATGCTACAAACATCTCGAGGTTTTGAGTTTCAGGCTTCAACATTTCGTCGTTAAATACCGCATCGGGCTTACTGAAAATACGCGCCATAAAGTGCGTTACAAATTTCAGGGTAATCCGGTAGCCCAACATGCTTGCATCC
>JAUIMD010000501.1 GCA_030433225.1 Bacteroidia bacterium | reverse complement strand
CCAATCCTCCGTGGGTTGCATTTACTACCGGTGGATGATCGTACAGGGCCTTAAATGTTTCTTCAACCACGGCAAGCGCCTGGGAATTACGGTTGGGTTTCCATCCCGGGTATCCATCTGTATTTCTTACCGTTGCACCGGCCAGTGTAAACACGCTGCGCACCATAGCGGCAATATCGTTTTTTGCACTGCCAATGCTGCTGCGCTGGCTGGTTACCACCTCAATGGTTTGGCTGGAAGTAAATTTCACCGAGGCAAGGTTGGTGGAAGTTTCCGTAAGGCCTTCAATTTCCTTGCTCATGGCAATTACCCCATGCGGACAGGCATACAGCGCTTGTACCAGTTTTTCCTGGGTTTCTTTGTCCAGCACCTTTTCGGCAGCATCGCATGAACTGATTTCAATGCTTAAATTGGGCTCCACAATGTAGTATTCATCCTCCAGTTCAGAAGCAAAAATATTCAGGGCTGCCCGCAAATTTTCTTTGTACGCCATAGGCACCAGTACCACTGCAGTGGCTTCACGGGCTATTGCATTGCGTAGGTTTCCACCGTTAAAATCAGCCAAACGCACATCGGTTTGCTGCATTTGCTGGTACAAAAACCGGTTCAGTATTTTATTGGCATTGCCCAGGCCACGGTGGATATCGCCGCCCGAATGTCCGCCTTTTAATCCGGAAACCCGGATTTGTGCAGAAAAATAGCCCGCCGGGGCATCTTCAGGTGAATAGGTAAACGTAACAACAGAATCCACCCCACCGGCACAACCGATGCAAAGTTCGCCCCAATCCTCACTGTCAAGATTCAACAACATAGTGCCGTTCAACATGCCTTTTTCAAGTGCAAAAGCGCCGGAAAGGCCCGTTTCTTCATCCACGGTAAACAGGCACTCCAGTGGCCCGTGCACCAGGTTATCAGCCGCCAAAACAGCCAATTGTGTGGCCACCCCAATGCCATCGTCACCGCCCAGGGTAGTACCTTTTGCTTTCACCCAACCGTCTTCTATGTATGTTTGTATAGGGTCTGTGTCAAAATTAAACGCTGTGCCTTCATTTTTTTCGCACACCATATCCACATGCGATTGCAAAATAACTCCGGGACTTTTCTCCTTTCCCGGGGTCGCCGGTTTGCGTATAACCACATTCCCAATGCTGTCCTTTTGGTACTCCAAACCGTGCATAGTGGCAAAGTTCACGAGGTATTGCACAATTTTCTCCTCCTTTTTTGAGGGGCGTGGAATTTGAGTTATCTGGTAAAAATAATCCCATACCTGGCTTGGTTGTAAATTTTTTATGCTTGACATTGTATCGTTTTTATGCATTAGCGTTTTTCGAGCAATATTACATTTTCTACATGATGGGTATGCGGAAACATATCAACAGGTTGCACCCTTGTAACTTTGTAAGCCGTATCCATCAATTGTAAATCGCGTGCTTGTGTAGCAGGATTACAACTCACATACACAATGCGTTGCGGGGATGCCTCAAGAATCACGTTCACCACATCCTGGTGCATACCTGCGCGTGGAGGATCCGTAATAATAACGTCTGGCTTTCCGTGTTCAGCCACAAATTCCGATGTAAGAATATCTTTCATATCGCCTGCAAAAAACGAAACATTGGTAATGTTGTTATTTTTTGCATTGACAAGGGCGTCATCAATGGCCTCCTGCACATATTCAACCCCCACTACTTTGGCTGCATTTTTGGCCACAAAATTGGCAATGGTTCCGGTACCTGTATACAAGTCGTACACATTTTCAGTTCCTGTAAGTGCAGCAAACTCACGGGCTACTTTATACAATTCGTAGGCCTGATTTGAGTTGGTTTGATAAAACGATTTGGGCCCGATTTTAAAACGAATGCCTTCCATGGCCTCTTCAATGTAGTCGCGCCCCTTAAAAAGTACAATTTCCTGGTCGGTTATGGTGTCGTTTGCCTTTTCGTTTATTACATACATTAAAGACGTGATATTCGGAAACTTATCCGATACGAACTGCAACAATTTCTCTCTCTCCTCATGATCTTCGTAGTAAAATGCTACTATAACCATGGTTTCTCCGGTAGAGGCAGTACGTATAATTAAGGTACGCAAGAATCCGGTTTGTGCTTTCAGGTCAAAAAAGGTGAGCCCATGAGTAAGGGCATACTCCCTAATGGCATCTCTAATTTCGTTGGAAGGCGAAGGTTGCAACCAGCACTTTTCAATGTCCACAATTTTATCGAACATACCCGGAATATGAAATCCGAGTGCATTGGATTGTTCAATTTCTTCTCCGGAGTTTACTTCCTCCAGCGTCAACCATCGTTTGTTGGAAAAGGTAAATTCCAGTTTATTGCGGTAAAATTCGGTTTTTGCTGATCCCAGGATCGGACTGATTTCCGGCAAATCAATTTTACCTAAACGAACCAGCTGGTCTTCAACCTGTTTTTGCTTGTAATACAGTTGTTTTTCATACGGCAGAATTTGCCATTTGCAACCGCCACAGGTACCAAAATGCTGGCATAAAGGTTCCACCCTGTCTTTTGAATACTGGTGGAATTGGGTTACCCTTCCTTCCATAAAGCGGCGGCGCTTTTTGGTTACCTGCACATCCACCACATCGCCCGG
>JAUIMD010000500.1 GCA_030433225.1 Bacteroidia bacterium | reverse complement strand
CTGGGCTGCAATAAACTGGCTGGGGTTGATCACCTTCCGGTCTATTTTATATATGATTTGTTGCCGATCGGCCACTACGTCCAACTGCGAAAGGTTTTGGCTGGCCGGTTTCAACGGAATTTGCCCTACATCTGTTTGCCGAACATCGTCAGAAACAACAATGCCTTGTTTTACAAATTCATCGTATCCTATAAATTTTATGGTAGCATAATACGTACCGGCATCCACTTTCCGAATTTTAAAATCTCCCTGCATATCGGTAATACCTCCGGTAACCAGGGTCGAATCCGGCAATCGATACAGAGCAATGTTGGCATATTCTACGGGCAGATTTGTTTCAGCATCGTACACCTTTCCGCTTACTACACCTCCATCCGGTATTTCAGGCGCAGGCTGCGCAAATAAGAACAAGGGGCTAATGGCCAATACACACAATACGTATTTGATTTTTCGCATGAACTATAGTTTCACCCTACGACAAAAGCTATCCCTAATGGTTTATTTCAGTTCCTGTGTTTTAACACTTTTTCAATGTTACAGCACCCATATTAGAGGATTTTAAGGAGCATGCCCCCCACCATACACATTGCACCGGTACTAATACGCTTCCATTTTGCATCGAAATCCCCAATTTTCACCATAAAATCAATTCCATATTTCTTCAAAGTTAAGCGTAATTTAAAAGTACCTACAGCCCCCACTTTTTTCTAAAATATTTGATTGAAGCACTTTTTAGTGCCCCTTTTTTAACTATTTTTATTTTCCTTTTTAATTTCAAATGGAAATTTTAAAACACACAATCAAACATGCATCCATTAACCGTTCAACGGTGTATGCGAAAGTAAAAAGGAACATGCTTATCAAGTAAATCAATCTAACTATCAGTCTTATTACTAACTAAAAATTCAATCGTATGAAGAAAATCAACATGATGTTACTGACGTTAATAACGTTGTTTCTGGCTACAGGTGTGGGCTACGGGCAAACGGTTATTGACATTTCAGACAGTGACGATCCTTCAATTTTGAAGACCACTTTGGGTACGGCAGATGAAGGCGCCACGATTCTATTGAAAAGAGGTATGACGTATGATTTAACGTCCACAGCCATTGGCAAGTCCGTAAAAATTATGAGTGCTGCCGGAAGTGGCGACCCTGCCAACCTCGAAATGGGCGGTTCATCCCTGGATGTTACCGGAGGAAGTACCATTGCCTTTTTAACTTTTGAGGACGTAGAGGTACAAGGCGATTTTGCCGCCGGCTACCTGATGAACTTTTCCAGTGAAGGAAGCATTGGCGACTTTACCCTGGAGAATGTGTACATCCACAACCTGCGCGGTGTGTTCCGCTGTAAAAACGATGGCGTAAAAAACATTGGCACCTTTAATATCCTTAATTCTGTTGTTGACAGCATTAACGGATACGGGGTAATGATTATGGACAATGCGGCATCATCCTGTGCAGCCGTTAATTTCACCAACTCCACCTTTACCAATGTTGACCGCGTTTTACGCTGGAGAAGTACTGACGATGCCAATTCTGTGGTGATCAACAAATGTACCTTCTACAACACCCCAATGAGTGGCGATTTTATCCGACTGGACAATGCCATTACCAATGGCGTATTTATAAACAACTCCATTTTAAGCCTATCCAACAATAAGCTGGTAAATGGAACTGCAACCGTAAATGCGTCAAGCTCCTACAAAACTGCCGATTGTGCATTGGATGGATTTGCTGAAGTACCCATGGATTATGCCGGCAATTCTACCGACCTGTTTGCAGATGCTGAAAATGGTGATTTAACCATAAAAGACCTTGCATTTGAGGGACTCAACAAAGTGGGCGACCCTGCATGGAACCCCTTAAAACACTCGTATACGTTTGACGATGGCACTGCTAACGACATGGTAGGAAACCTGCATGGAACCGTTAACGGTACAAAAATCAGCATTGCGGATGGCTATGCAACCGTTTCGGGAGCTGCCGCACCAACCGACGGCTACATTTCACTGGACGCTGCCGCACTGGGGCTAAATCAATACTCCGCCATTACGCTTGAAGCGTACGTAAAAACTTTCGCGGGCGCCAACGGATCCTATACCATGCTTTGCTATTTCGGGAACAACACCGGCGGCAATAAATGCTTATGGTACCAACCCACACGGGCCGGTAATGAATCGCGGGCCGAAACCAACAATGGCTCAGCTACCAAAACAGCGTTGCTAAGCAATGTTGAACTCGACGATGGAAAACTGCACCATGTGGTAGTAACCCTTACCGCTGAAACACTTCAGTACTGGCTGGATGGATCGCTGGTGAGCGAAACTGCCACCGAAGGAGATTACATTTCGACCCTCGACAATCAAATTGCCAACATTTTTAAAGGTCCTGATGGTTGGGGAGATGCGAACTACAATGTGAACCTCGATGAATTTAACATTTATGAAGGAACCTTAAGCGCCGAAACCATTGCGGCCAGCGCCGAGGCCTACCTTTCTGCTTCGGATGCCTCTATTGGCAACATCGAAAGCAACGTGGGTGAACTTACTCCGGCGTTCAGTTCTGCACAAAAAAGCTACGGATTGTTGGTTCCAGAAGGTACCACAACGGTTAACCTCAC
>JAUIMD010000010.1 GCA_030433225.1 Bacteroidia bacterium | reverse complement strand
GCGATGAATAACAAAGACTGGAAAACGCTCATTTCCGGTGTTGATGCCTATTACCTGTCAACCGCGCAAACGTTCGGGTTTACAGGAACCAACATCGGGTTATATGCTTCGGGCAAAAAATACGAATAGATTAAATCGGTTTCTAAACACGATAAATAGGTGGATGCCAATGAATAATGATTTTTACTAACCAAAATTTAATATGTATGATTAAAAGTCTTTTGAATGAAAACCTGCCGCTGTGCAGCCTTTTCTTTCGAATTCTCAAAAAAGTTTGGGATGGAAGTTTCAGGATGGATGAAAAGGCGATACGCCTTAGTTTTCTATGATTCCAGAATTCAGTTGCCAATAAAAATTGAGAACGAAATGAAAAAAATAAATCATTCACTAAACAAAAAGCAATCCCTGTTTCATGCCACAGGGACAATGCTGTTGAAGTGCGCATTAAGCCTCATGGTTTTAATGTTTGCCACTTCGGTTGTAGCACAAAATACCAGGATGGTTTCCGGCGTTGTTTTCGATAGCTCGCACAACCCCGTTCCCGGAGCCTCCGTACTGCTCAAAAATTCTTTGGGTATTGGTGTAATTACAGATATAAACGGGGAATTTGAATTGGAAATACCCAAGGGTGACCAGGTGCTTCAAATCTCCTTTCTTGGAATGGAGCCGCAGGAAATCGACGTTACCAATACCTCTGAAATTACGGTTACCCTGAAAGACCAAACCAACCAGTTGAAAGAAATGGTGGTGGTAGGCTACGGCCAGCAAAAAAGAGAAAGCGTTGTGGGTGCCATTACTCAAACCAAGGGTGAGGTACTCGAACGTGCCGGTGGAGTTTCCAGTCTGGGAGCTGCACTAACAGGAAACGTTCCGGGAGTAATTACCTCTGCCAGTACCGGTTTGCCCGGCGAAGAAGATCCCCAGATTGTTATCAGAGGAAACAGTACCTGGAACAACAGCTCCCCCTTAATTTTGGTGGATGGGGTAGAACGCCCCATGAACAGTGTTGACATCAGTTCGGTAGAATCGGTGACAGTATTGAAAGATGCTTCTGCAACCGCGGTTTTCGGGGTGCGAGGTGCCAACGGGGTAATTCTTATTACCACTAAAAGGGGAAAAGAAGGCCGTGCCGACATTCGGGTAGGTGTAAATTCCACCATGAAGGTGCCTTCAAAACTGCCCGGAAAGTACGATTCTTATAATGCACTAAAAGTACGTAACGATGTTATTGAATACGAGTTAGGTACATCGCCGGTTTCCTGGAACGATTACCTGCCTCAGGCTATTTTAGATAAGTACCGTAACCCGGCCAATCTCGAAGAGGCGGAGCGTTACCCAAACATTGACTGGGATGACACTTTGTTCAAGGAATTTGCCATGTCGTACAACGCCAATATTAATGTAAGTGGAGGAACCAAATTTGTAAAATATTTTGCCAGCGCAGATTTTCTACATGAAGGAGACCTTTTTCGCGAGTTTGATAACAACCGGGGCTACCTTGCCGGTTATGGATTTAACCGTCTGAACGTTAGAAGTAACCTTGATTTTCAGTTAACTCCGGTTACCAAATTCCGGGTAAACCTGTCAGGTTCAAGAGGTGAAAAGCAACGTCCATGGGGAGCTGATGGAAGCGATTATTCTTATTGGATTGCCGCATATTCCACCGCACCCGATGTATTTATTCCGCAATATTCCGATGGAACCTGGGGGTATTTTGCGCCTGATGAGCAAAAAGGTTTAAACTCCCAGCGTATTCTGGCCATAAGCGGAGTGGAGTATACCACCACAAGTCGTGTAACCACTGACTTTACTCTTGAACAGGATCTAAGCATGCTGTTAAAAGGTTTAAGTGTTAAGGGAAGCCTGTCGCTAGACAATACGTTTGTTGAAGGCAGCAGAGGAATTAACGATTTATATAACGATGCACAAAGCAAATGGATAGACCCTGAAACAGGGGTTCCCACCTATAAAATTGCCTTTGACGGGACTAGCCGTTTCGACATTCAGGATGAAGTGAACTGGACAACCAGTGATGGTTCTGTACAGGATTGGGCCACCTATCGACGGGTATTCTACCAACTTCAACTCAACTATGTAAAAACTTTTGCTGATAAGCACTATGTAACGGCGATGGGACTGTTTAATCGAAACGAAGAAGCCACTGGTAGCCAGATACCGGCCTATCGTGAAGACTGGGTTTTCCGTACAACGTATAATTATGCAGGAAAATACTTTCTGGATTATAGTGGTGCTTATAACGGTTCCGAAAAATTCAGTCCCGAATACCGCTATGCCTTCTTTTCTTCTGGTGGATTGGGATGGATGCTTTCCGAAGAGAAGTTCATGGAAAATGTAAACTTCCTCGATATGTTTAAAATACGTGGGTCGTACGGTGAAATTGGTGACGACAATGTATACGATCGCTGGCTTTACCTTACCCAATGGTCGTATGGCGGTGCTGCCCGTATGGGCGTTACCGGGGTTGATCCTGAATACAGCCCTTATACCTGGTACAAAGAAAGCGCTCTGGGTAACCCGAATGTGCATTGGGAAGTGGTGAAAAAAGCCAATTTAGGCGCCGACTTTTCGGTATGGAATGGTTTGGTAGCCGGTAGTTTCGACTATTTCAAAGATGTTCGAAGCGATATTCTTATTCGTGGAGATAATCGTGCTATTCCTTCTTACTTTGGTACTTCGGCACCTGTGGCTAACCTTGGTAAAGTGCAGGTAAATGGATATGAGCTGGAATTGCGTTTCAACAAAAATATACGCTCCGATATGCGTATCTGGGCTAATTTTAACGTAACGCATGCTAAGAATAAGATTCTTGAAGCTGATTCACCAAGTTTATTGCCTAGCTATCAGCAGTCAGAAGGAATGCCAATTGGCCAGTATTATTCTTATGTAAGCAGCGGGTATTACAATACTTGGGATGAGCTGTATGCGAGTACTATGCATGATACCAACGACGACCAGAAATTGCCTGGCAACTATAATATCCTAGATTATAACGGAGATGGAGTTATTAATTCTGACGATAATATTCCTTACGGATACTCCGGTACCCCTGAGAATACCTTCAATACTACCATTGGTTACGAGTGGAAAGGCTTTAGTGCATTTGTCCAATTTTATGGCGTAAACAATGTAACCCGCCAAGTGGTATTCAACAGTCTTGGCTCGCAAAACCATTTGGTGTACGAAGAAGGTACCTACTGGAGCAAAGACGATACCGGAGCTGATGTTCCCATGCCACGGTGGTTATCTACCCCAAGCGGCTACAACAGCGGTAACCGTTACATGTTCGATGGTTCGTATGTGCGACTGAAAAACGCCGAAATTGCCTATACCTTTAACCGGCGCAATGCCTGGGTAAATAAGGCCGGTTTGCAGAACGTCCGCTTATATCTTAACGGAAACAACCTTTGGGTTTACACCCAAATGCCCGATGATCGCGAATCGAATTTTGCAGGAACCGGTTGGGCTTCGCAGGGGGCATATCCTACCGTGAAGCGCTTTAATCTGGGGGTTAATGTTACATTCTAATTTTAATCAATCATGAGAAAGTATATTCATTACATATTGCTCACCGGAATTCTATCTTTTGGTTTGTCTTCTTGCGAAGATTACCTCGATAAAACAGAAGAATCGATTATTTCGGAAGAAGAGGCATTTAAAAATTTTACCAATTTTCAGGGGTATACCGAGGAATTGTACCAATGTATTGTAAACTTTACCAATAACTATTGGACTAATTCGTGGAATTGGGGTGAGGACGAAATCACCACAACCGATGGTGATTTCCACTTTATCCATAAAATAGATAACGGTAATTTCTGGGGATGGCAATCAGAGTTTGATGGCTGGGGTTCAGGATGGATGAACCAAGCTGATTTTAGTACTACAGCTGGTCGTTTTAATAAGGATGTATGGAATGCCAGTTGGTATGGCATACGAAAAGCAAATATTGGACTGGCAAACCTTGATTTAATGACCGACGCCACAGACGAAGAGCGCAATTTGATAGAAGGACAACTGTTGTTTTTCAGAGGTTGGTTACATTTTAGTCTAATCCAATATTTTGGTGGCTTACCTTATATTGACTATGTGCTACCAAGCGACGAACCCCTGAGGTTACCTCGTTTAAGCTATGCCGAATGTGCCGATAAAGCAGCTGCCGATTTTCGAAGGGCCGCCGATTTGTTACCCATTGACTGGGACGACACCCAACCCGGTAAAAATACGCTGGGTAAAAACCGCCTGCGCATCAATAAAATTGAAGCCCTGGGTTACCTGGGTAAAAACTACCTGTGGGCCGGTAGTCCGTTGATGAACTACGAATCAACCGGCAACAAAACCTACAATACCGAATATTGCAAAAAAGCAGCCCAGGTGTTTGGAGAGCTGCTGGCGTTAACCGAATCGGGCTCTACTCCGTTTGGATTGTTAAATTTCGAGGATTATTCGCAAAACTTTTATACTACAGGTCAGAACTGGGCCATGCCAGGTATGAAAGACAACGTACGCGAGGTCATAATGCAGGGACCCGTTTCCAGTGCCAACGATTGTAACTGGGGGACCTCAAAGCAATACATGCCTAAAATTGTAGGCGATGGTGGAGGACTTAAGTTTCTACCAACTGCCAATTATGTGGATAAAAACTACGGAATGGCCAACGGACTTCCCATTCCGGATATTACCAAGGCTGATGCCGAATCGGGTTACGATCCGCAATATCCATGGCGCGACAGAGATCCACGTTTTTACCACGATATTATTTACGATGGCACTAAAGTGGTTCAGGGAAGTACTACCGACGAAGTAAACCGCTATGCCCATCTTTACACCGGAGGCAGTTACCGTGGAACCAGCGGGGCAAGCCGCACAGGGTACGTGTTGCAGAAAATTGCGCCATCCACCTGTAATAAATATGATAACGGTTACAGTTGGGGAAACAGCCTGCATATTTATGTGCCTTACATGCGTTTAGCCGATGTGTACCTGATGTATGCCGAAGCCGCTGCCGAAGGGTACGGAAGTTCAGGTGGAGCAGATCCAACTTATGGTAAATCAGCCCTGGATGCCATCAATGTAATACGTGAACGTGCTGGAGTGGGCCAGGTAGCCGGAAAATATGCCGGATCGCTCGATGGTTTTATCGACGAGGTACGTCGCGAACGAGCCGTGGAGCTGGCCTACGAAGGGCACCGTTTCAACGACCTGCGTCGCTGGCTGCTTTTAACCGAATCGGAATATTGCAAAAAAACATCCATCGAATTCGACCGGGTGGGAGAATTTAATGCAGACGATCCTACACAAAATATGGTGGCCAATCTTCGTGAAGTAACCATTCTTGAGCGCAAATTAAGCAGCAAGCATTACTGGTTACCGTTAAAACGTGCAGATGTTAATATGTATCCTGAATTTCCACAAAATCCGGGATGGTAAAACAAACGTGTTTAAGTAGTACAATTTAAACGAAAGAAGTATGAAATATTTAAATATAGGATTGGTATTCTGCATTATATGTCTCTTGCTACCCTTGACACTCGGGGCACAGAGTACCATCAAAATCAATATTAATTCCACGGTTTACGGTCCCGATGGAGAAGCCATTTCCGGGGCAGTTATCCGTAACCAGGAAGACAGCATTTTAGCCGTAACTGATGCCGAAGGAGCATTTGCATTGCAGACCACAATGGATGCCTTGTTGAAAATAGATGCCATTGGTTTCGAAACTGCGTACACAAGCGTCACCAATAACATGCCGGCTATTGTGTTGGCGATCAGTGTAGCAGACATGGTTCAGGTTGCCTTTAAAAAGGTCAATAAGCATGATTTACAGGGAGGAGTTTCCTATGTAAACATCTCCGAAATAATGCCCAAAAACTACACCTCGTATAGTCTCGATGGTGTTGAGGCCCTAGTAAGTGGTTACAACGGTAACCTTTGGGGAATGGGCGGTGTTTTAATCCTGGTGGATGGTGTACCACGCGATGCAACCAATGTACTTTCCACCGAGATAGAGCAAATATCCTTTTTAAAAGGAGTTTCGGCTGTAGCTTTGTACGGAAGCCGCGCAGCAAAAGGAGTAATTTACATAACCACAAAACGCGGCAAAGCCGAAGAGCAACGGATTGATGTACGGGTAAATGGCGGGGCACTGGTTCCTAAAAGTTATCCTAAATACCTGGGTTCGGCAGAATACATGAGCCTTTACAATGAAGCGCGTAGAAACGATGGCCTAAACGAATTATACTCTGAGGAGGATATCTATCACTACGCTTCTGGCGAAAACCCTTTCCGCTACCCGGATGTAGATTATTTTTCGTCAGATTACCTCAAAGATTTTTACACCCGCTACGATGTTACCACTGAAATTTCGGGTGGAAACGATCGTGCCCGTTACTATACAAACTTTGGATTTATCCACACCAACGCTTTGCTCAATTTTGGTGAAGCGGTAGATAACGGAGGTTCAAACCGTTTTAATGTGCGTGGAAACATCGATATTGATTTAAATGATTTTATTACCTGCTATGTGGATGCTACCGCTATATTTTACACTGGAAAAGGCGTAA
This sequence comes from Bacteroidia bacterium, assembly GCA_030433225.1. Classification (GTDB taxonomy): domain Bacteria; phylum Bacteroidota; class Bacteroidia; order Bacteroidales; family UBA5342; genus JAUIMD01. The sequence continues at coordinate 7,707 of JAUIMD010000010.1, read as the reverse complement.
ATGCCAATTATTGGGGAAGTTCCTCTTCATTGCGTCCCAATAGTTTTTCGCCCCTGGTACCCATTGGTATGATCGATGAAACAGACGAAGCTTCTCAGATTTTGGTAAGCAACAGCAGCCACATTATCGATGGACAGTATTTATTGGGGGGAAATCAGTTATTCCAGACTAACCCTTTTGCTGAAATATATGCTGGGGGAAATAATAAATACAACAGCCGCCAGTTTCAGTTTAATACGGGTGTAAATGCCGATCTTGGGAATCTTTTAGATGGATTGTCGTTCAGTTCCATGTTGGCGGTGGATTATTCATCTACATATTCGCTGGCCTACAACAACGATTTTGCCGTGTACGAAGCCGTCTGGAACAATTTTAATGGAGCCGATCAGATTAGTTATCTGAATAAATATGGTAACGATTCCAAGTCAGGTACCCAAGATGTAAGCAATAGCTGGTATAGTCAGACCATGGCTTTCTCGGGACAGTTCAATTATGTAAAAACCGTAAATAAAGATCACCACATTTCGGCTATTTTATTGGCTAATGGCTACCAGCAAAGCTATTCCGAAGAATACCACCGTGTAAACAATGCCAACCTGGGATTACAGCTGGCGTATAATTTTCGAGAGAAGTATTATGCCGATTTCAGCAGTGCGGTGATTCACTCGGCCAAATTACCTGAGGGAAATCGCAATGCATTGTCACCCACGGTTACTTTGGGATGGCGCATTTTAAAAGATCAGGGTGCTGTGGATAATTTAAAGGTTAACGCTTCGGCGGGTATCATTCATACTGACCTGGATATTTCGGATTATTATCTGTATCAGGGGTATTATACCTATACCGATGCAGCCTGGTATAGTTGGAGAGATGGTGGTCTGGTGCATACTTTCGACCGAAGAAGAGGAAACAACGATGAGCTTAAATTCCCTAAACGCGAGGAAATTAACCTTGGCGTGGAAGGATCTTTCTGGAAAGGGTTGCTAACCCTTAATGCATCCGTTTTTTCGGCTAAAATTAACGGCAATATTGTACAGCCATCGGTGTTGTATCCCAGCTATTTTTCAACCGGATGGCCTGTATATTCCGATATTCCATACGTAAACTACAACGAAGATTTGCGTCAGGGATTCGATTGCTATGTAAGCCTGAACAAACGTATTGGTAAGATAGACTGGTCACTGGGCGTTTCAGGTAATTATTTCAATTCTAAGGCTACAACACGCGCCGAAAATTACGAATACGATTATCAGAACCGTGCCGGAAAACCACTCGATGCCCTCTGGGGACTGGAAAACGATGGATTTTTTATGGATCAGGACGATATCGATAATTCACCATATCAAACCTTTGGCGAGGTGCAGCCCGGCGATATCAAATATGTGGATCAAAACGGTGATGGAGAAATTGATGCGCAGGACGAGGTTTATTTGGGTAAAGCAGGCTGGTATGGCGCTCCGTTTTCAATGGGCGTAAACCTGACTGTAAAATGGAAAAACCTCACCTTCTTTGCACTTGGTACCGGCCGTATGGGAGCGAATGCGATGAAGAACAACTCCTATTGGTGGGTGGACGGAGAAGATAAATACTCTGAAGTGGTTCGCGACCGTTGGACAGAGGAAACCGCAACCACGGCCCTTTATCCACGCTTAACCACCAACAACAGCGATAATAATTTCCGTTCGTCCGACTTTTGGTTGTACAGTACCAATCGTTTCGACCTGGCTAAAATTCAGGTTTCATACGACCTGCCTAAAAGCATTTTCAACAACTCCTTCATTCAGGAACTTGGCTTTTACGTAAGCGGATCAAACCTGCTTACCATTGCCCCTGAAAGGAAAATATTGGAACTCAATGTCGGACAGGCACCTCAGACACGCTTTTATAATTTTGGTGTAAAAGCTTTATTCTAATATGTTTTGAAACCGATAAAAAGTACATATATGAAAAATTATATAAATATCCTCCTGGCCTTATTCATCTTTGCAAGCTGTGAAGACATGTTTGAGCCGGAAATAGAAAACCATCTGGAACTGGAAAGTGTGTACTCCAATGCTGAATATGCACAGGGGCTGCTGCTGAACGGTTACACCCGGTTACCCGAAAATTCATGGTCGTTCAGCGATGTGGCAACTGACGATGCCGTAAGTAACGACCGTACCAATAATTACCGGAAAATTGCCACCGGGCAATGGAGTTCCAACAACGACCCCTTTAGTCAGTGGACCAATTCAAGAGCAGCCATTCAATACCTCAATTTGTTCCTGTCCATTTCTGATTCGGTAAATTGGGCCATCGACGATGATGTGCGCCTTATGTTCAACGACCGTATGAAGGGAGAGGCCTATGGATTAAGAGCGCTTTTTATGTTCCACCTGCTTCAATCGCATGCCGGCTGGTCAGAATCCGGCGAACTTTTGGGCATCCCCATTGTGCTGGAACCCGAAACGCCCGAATCGGATTTTAACCTGCCACGCAGCACTTTTGAGCAATGTATGGAACAGCTATACAGCGATGTGGAAATGGCAGAAGAGTTGCTTCCTCTGGATTTTGAGGACATCAGTAGCCAGTCGGAAGTGCCGGCAAAATACGAGGGCATTAGTATTGATAATTACAACCGTGTTTTTGGACACTATTTTCGCTTAAGAATGACCGCCCGTATTGCCAAGGGAATCAGGGTAAGAGCAGCGTTATTGGCAGCCAGCCCGGCTTATACCGATGGAAATAACACCACTTGGGAGCAAGCGGCCAACTATGCCGGTGAGGTGCTGGAACTGAACGGTGGCGTGAGCGGGTTTGCCAGCAACGGTCTTAACTGGTACACCCGAACATCTGATATTACAGACCAGGGATCGAATCCTGCCGAAATTCTATGGCGTGCCGATAAAAGTGAAAGTAACAATCTGGAATCCGATCATTTTCCACCAACGCTTTATGGCGATGGCAGGTTAAATCCAACCCAAAACCTGGTGGATGCCTTTCCAATGGTAAACGGCTATCCCATTTCGGATGCCAGCAGTGAATACGATGCCGCCAACCCATACACCAACCGTGATCCGCGCCTTGCCATGTTTATCCTAATTAACGGAAGTACTGCCGGAACCGGAGGTTCAACCATTTTTACTTCGGTAGATGGTGGTACGGATGACGGATTAAACATAAAAGAAACATCCACCCGAACCGGGTATTATTTACGAAAATTACTACGCCAGGATGTAAACCTGAATCCTAATTCCACTACAACACAGGAGCATTATAAACCACGCATTCGCTATACCGAAATGTACCTAGCTTATGCTGAGGCAGCTAACGAGGCATGGGGACCAACAGGTACCGGGAACTATTCCTTTTCGGCCTATGATGTAATAAAAGCTGTACGTAGCAGGGCAGGCTTAGGTCAGAGTAATGGCGATGCCTATCTCGAATCGGTAAAGGCAGACAAAGAAGCCATGCGTCAGCTTATTCGTAACGAACGGCGCTTAGAGCTTTGTTTTGAAGGTTTTCGTTTTTGGGATCTACGCCGTTGGGAAACCGATCTTAATGCTTCGGCCCGCGGCGTAAGCATCAAAAATGAAACTTACGAACCCATTTCAGTAGAGAACCGTGTGTATGATTTGTACATGTACCACGGCCCGATTCCTTACGGAGAAATGCTGAAGTTTGATGCTTTAATTCAAAATAAGGGATGGTAAGTAAGATTCAAGTTCAGGTATTAAAATTAAAATGTAAAAAGATGAAAAATCTAATAGCCATATTTATAATTACATCGCTCGCGTTCTCGTCATGCGAAAACAGTGAGTGGTCTTTCTCTGATTACGACTATCAATCGGTCTATTTTGCCTATCAGTATCCGGTAAGAACCATCACCCTCGGTGAGGATATTTTCGATACCTCGCTGGATAACGCCTATCAGTGCAAAATTATGGCCACCACCGGGGGAGTGTATGCCAACAACAACGACATTGTTATTGATGTTGTTGTGGATAACTCACTATGCGACGGACTGGTTTTTGAAGGAACCTCAACCGATATTATGCCTATGCCTGAAAATTACTACAGCTTGGAGGCGAACCAGATTGTAATAAACAAAGGCAATATGGCCGGAGGAGTGGTTGTTCAGCTTACTGATGCTTTTTTTGCCGACCCAATGGCATTAAAGAATAATTATGTAATACCGGTGTATATGAGTAAAGTGGAAAACGCCGATACCATTTTGGCAGGAAAAACTGACCTTTCTGATCCCAATCGCTGTGTATCTGATGATTGGGAAGTTACTCCCAAAGATTATGTGCTGTATGCCGTAAAATACATAAACCAGTGGCAGGGAAATTATCTGCGCCACGGAAAGGATGAAATTACCTCTGACGGTGAGAAATCCACAAAAATACGCCATAAAACGTATGTTGAAGAAGATGAGATAATCCATCTTAACACCCTTACCTTATCACAAATCGAACTTCCGCTGGATTATCAGAATAAACTAGGTCAAGATTTAAACATGACCGCACAGTTAAGTTTCGATGCTAACCAGAAATGCACCCTTGCCCCAACCGAAACCGAGTACCAGTTAAACGATACGATACGGGTTTATAACATTACGACTTCGGGCAGCGGAGAATTTGTAAAAGACGGTGAAAAAGAAAGCTGGGGAAATGTGGATCGCGATGCACTTTATTTAAACTACCAGGTAGGGTACGAGGTGGAAATTTCTTACGTGACAGAAGGATTGATAGACGTGCAGAAAGTGACGGTACAAACAACCGATACACTGGTAGTACGTGACCGTGGGGTGGATATGGAAACTTTTATCCCTGTTCTGAAATAATATTTATCACTTAGAAAAGATATCAGATGAAGAATAAATATATAAACAAATTAGGGTTGTTTGTTTCAGCACTTATCCTCGTTACTTCATGTGTTGACAATGAGCCACTTGAATTTAAGGTGGATAAACCCGTGAGTGTAGCGAATCAGGAGGTGTTAAATGCGTATAGTCCCCTTAAAACGTATATTGACCGTGGAGCCAATCCTGACTTTAAATTAGGAGCTGGAGCCTCTATATCGCAGTACAATGCAAAAGGAGTTATATACCGCATGCTTAACACTAATTTTGATGAAATAACTCTAGGGTATGCTATGAAGCATGGCGCCATTGTACAAGCTGACGGTAGCTTAAATACGTCAAATGTAGAAACTTTAATCTCCAATGCAAAGGATGTAGGAATTACCATATACGGCCATACCTTGACTTGGCATGCCAACCAAAATGCTGAATACCTTAACGGTATTATTGCTGATCGGGAAATTGAAATTGATCCTGATGATGCCAACAACGCTTTGCTTGCTAATACACCCAGTGCGAACGCTAATATTTGGGATTGGCAGCTTGAATATACACTTCCTACATCATTAATACAGGGAGTGGAATATACATTAAAAATGCGTGCTAAAGCCTCTGCCCCATTCACAGTGGGCTTCTGGAGGACGGATGGATCGTCGACCAATTATGGACCAGACATTGCGTTTGGAGAAAGCTGGGGCGATGTTTCGGTAACATTCACACCGACTATAGATGCTACCAAATTGCAATTTTGCTTTGGAACATTTGGAGGTGATCTTTATTTTGATGACATGGTTCTTACCGCAAGTGGTTCTGCAGAGAATTTAATTGAAAATGGAACATTTGATGATGAAAATCTAAGCGGATGGGGAAAACCGGGTTGGCATGATTACACCTTTGGGGTTGAGCCTGTTGCGGCAGGACCTGCTACGTGGTGGACAAACCTGATAACAAATAGTGATGTTGAAGGTGATGATGTTTCCAGTTTTTTCTCCACTGAGGTAACTGTTGGCCCAGATCCTGCAACGATTAGTGCTGAAGGTACAGGAGCCGGTGATGTGGGAAGAGCGATTGTTGTTAAATCGGGAGATAACCCCACTAACCCATGGGATACTCAGTTTTTCGTAAAAGCACCTCAGCAACTGGAAGCAGGTCAGGCCTATCGATTCAGTATGAAGGTTAAAGCAGATAAACCTGCTACTATTGAATCTCAGGCGCATAATAACCCAGGGGGTTATCTACATTGGTCTATGGTTGGAAGCCCGTCAGTTTCTACCGAATGGCAGGAATATACCAATTCCGGAGTCATTTCAGCAGAACAGGCAGGCGCTAGTGGTATGAATACAATAGCTTTTAATCTTTCCGTTTTTGCAGAAGCCAATACCTATTATTTTGATGATATTGTATGGGAGATTGAGGCGTCGGGAAATACAATCCCACTGACTCCAGAAGAAAAGGCAGATACTATTTCCTGGGCATTGGAGAACTGGATTTCTGGCATGATGGAAGTCTCCAAGGACTACGTAAAAGCTTGGGATGTTGTCAATGAGCCGATGGATGATAGTAGCCCTTACGACCTAAAATCGGGCGTTGGTAAAACAGACATGGCGGCCGATGAATTCTACTGGCAGGATTACCTGGGTAAAGACTATGCTGTTATGGCCTTTAATATGGCGGTACAATATGGCAACGAAGCTGATAAATTATTTATCAATGATTACAACCTGGAGTACAATCTCGATAAATGTAAGGGCTTGATTGCCTTCGTTGAATATATCGAAAGCAAAGGTGCAAGGGTAGACGGAATTGGTACACAAATGCACATCAACATCAATTCGGATAGAGACAAAATTTCAGAAATGTTTACTTTGTTGGCAGCCACCGGTAAACTTATCAAAATTTCGGAAATGGATATTGGTTTAGCAGATGGAAAACAAACCGATTCGGCTACAGAAGAAGATTATGCCGCGCAGGCTGAAATGTACCAGTTTGTAGTGCAGAAATATTTCGAACTCATACCGGCATCGCAACGCTACGGTATTACAGCATGGAGTCCACTTGATAGCCCAACCAACTCATCGTGGAGAGCTGGCCAACCCATTGGTTTATGGAACCTCGATTATAATCGTAAACCTGCTTATGCTGGTTTTGCAGATGGTTTTTCGATAGAATAAATTAGTACAGTTCAAAAAAAAAGCACGGGCTATTCAAACGGTTGGATAGCCCTGCTTTTCTATAAATTTTATGGGTGGTAGAGAGCAAAAACGAATTCGGTTTCTGCCATCCAATTCCCAAAAATCAGCTAAAGTCATTCCTTCAAAGGTGATTTGTCATATAAAAAAACAGGATATGTATTTGAATTTTATCTTTATAGAATTCATCAATATAAATGCTGAATGGTATACCTAAAATCTATCCAATACATGTCTCGCATCCGCATTATTCAAAAATTTATTGCACTCCTTTTTATCGGGCAGTTTACAGTATTATCCTGTACACAGCCCAATAAGATGGATAAAAACTTACGTGAAAAAATCACGAGTGAAGAAATTGATGAATTATCAAAAAAAATTCACTCACATTTGACCAGTAATTTCGATCTGTATCAAAAACGAATCAGCATTTTTCTTCCCATTCATGAGAAAAAAGAAATTAATAACTTTCTACTTTTACAAGAATTTGAAAAAACGAATACAATCTTTGCAGCACCTGTTTCAGACTTTAAAAAAAACACCTTAAAACATATCACTTTAGATTTTACACCTGATCAAATCCAAAAGAATAAATTCAACATTCCTGAACCAATATATGGAAACGAAATCCTTTCATCTGACTTAGACATTGTACTCATTCCATTAATGACTTTT